>DAIDKC010000014.1 GCA_027451045.1 Holophagaceae bacterium
GGCGCGCCGGGGCACCCGGGTGCGCTTCCTGCCCGATCCGGAGATCTTCAACAACATCCTGGATTTCAGCTTCGAGACCCTGAGCCAGCGCCTGCGGGAGCTCAGCTACCTGAACCAGGGCGTCCACATCCGCGTCACGGACGAGCGCACGGGGGATACCCACGACTTCATGAACGCCGGGGGCATCAGCGCCTTCGTGGAGCACCTCAACCGGAACAAGACCGTTCTCCACAAGCCTCCGATCCTGATCAGGGACGAGAAGCAGGACACCGCCGTGGAGGTGGCCCTCCAGTGGAACGACTCCTACCAGGAGACGCTCTACTGCTTCACCAACAACATCCGGAACCGGGACGGCGGCGCTCACCTCGAGGGCTTCCGGGCTGCCATGACCCGGGTGATCAACACCTACGCCGAGAAGAACAACCTGCTCAAGTCCTCCAAGGTGAGCCTCTCGGGCGAGGACGTGCGGGAGGGCCTCACCGCCGTCATCAGCGCCAAGGTGCCCGATCCCAAGTTCTCGAGCCAGACCAAGGACAAGCTCGTCTCCTCCGAGGTCAAGGGCATCGTCCAGACCATCGTCTACGACAAGCTCTCCAGCTTCTTCGAGGAGAACCCCCGGGAGGCCAAGGCCATCCTGGAGAAGGCCATCGAGGCCGCCCGGGCCCGGGAGGCGGCCCGCAAGGCCCGGGAACTCACCCGGCGCAAGGGGGCGCTGGACGGCGGGGGCCTGCCCGGCAAGCTGGCGGACTGCCAGGAGAAGGATCCGGCCCTCAGCGAGATCTTCCTGGTGGAGGGCGACTCCGCCGGCGGCAGCGCCAAGCAGGGCCGGAACCGCGCCACCCAGGCCATCCTGCCCCTCCGGGGCAAGGTGCTGAACGTGGAGAAGGCCCGGTTCGACAAGGTCCTGGGCAACAACGAGATCCGGCTCCTGATCCAGGCCTTCGGGACCGGCATCGGCCAGGAGGAATTCAAGGTCGAGAATCTCCGCTACCACAAGATCATCCTGATGACGGATGCGGACGTGGACGGCTCCCACATCCGGACGCTGCTCCTGACCTTCTTCTACCGGCAGATGCCCGAACTCGTGCTCCGCGGCCACCTCTACATCGCCCAGCCGCCCCTCTACAAGGTGAAGAAGGGCAAGACGGAGAAGTACCTGAAGGACGAGCGGGCCCTGGAGGAGTTCCTGTTCCAGAAGGCCCTGGACGGCTGGACCCTTACCCTCCCCGGGGGGGCCGAGTACCGGGGAGCCGCCCTGGTCCGGGAGCTCAAGAAGTGGGGCGAGGTCCAGCAGCTCTACGGGAAGCTGGATCGCCGGGGCTATGCCCGCCCCCTGGTGGATGGGCTCCTCGCCGCCGGCCTCCTGGACCCCCAGCGCTTTGCCAGCCCGGAGAGTCTCGGCGCACTGGCGGAAGCCATCACGGGCCAGGGGCTCGGCACCTGCGGGATCGAGACCACGGATGCCGTGGAACTCCCGGCCCAGGGCGACGAGCCGCCGACCCTTCTCCCGGCCACCCATCGCCTGCGGGTCGTGCGCATGCACCTGAGCCGTCCCATCACCCTCTGGATCGACAACCAGGTGGCCCACTGGGGGGAATTCCGCCGTCTGGCCGCCTTGAACCAGGACCTGTCGGGATTCCGGGGGGGCGAACTCCGGCTGCGCCGCTTCAAGGACGGCAAGGAGCCCGTCCGGGAGCCGGAGGGCGAGGAGGAGGCCGGGGCCGAGGACATCACGTCGAAGCTTGGCAAGGAGATGGTCTTCTCCGATCCCGAAGCCCTCCTGGCCACCGTCCTGGAGGAGGGGAAGCGGGGCCTCGGCATCCAGCGCTACAAGGGGCTGGGGGAGATGAACCCCGAGCAGCTCTGGGAGACCACCATGGATCCCGAGCGACGGACCCTCCTGCAGGTGCGGGTGGACGATGCCGTGGAGGCCGACGAGATCTTCACCATCCTCATGGGCGACGCCGTGGAACCCAGGCGCCGGTTCATCGAGACCAACGCCCTTCTGGCCGAGAACATTGACATCTAGACCCGCCCCCGGGCGGGGCGCCGAGCGGCGTTCCACGTAGAACACTGGAAGATCCATGACCCCGAATCGCATCGAGCCGTTGGAAATCGAGAAGGAAATGCGGAAGTCCTACCTGGACTACGCCATGAGCGTCATCGTGGGCCGGGCCCTGCCGGATGTCCGCGACGGCCTCAAGCCGGTGCATCGCCGGGTCCTGTACGCCATGAAGGAGGCCGGGAACGACTGGAACCGGGCCTACAAGAAATCCGCCCGCACCGTGGGCGACGTGATGGGCAAGTACCATCCCCATGGCGATTCAGCCATCTACGACACCCTCGTGCGCATGGCCCAGCCCTTCTCCATGGGGCACGTCCTGGTGGACGGCCAGGGGAACTTCGGGTCCATTGATGGCGATTCCCCGGCGGCCATGCGCTACACCGAGGCCCGCCTCTCCCGCCTCGCCAACGAGATGATGGGGGACATTGACCAGGACACGGTGGACTTCGGCCCCAACTACGACGGCAGCCTGGAAGAGCCCCTGGTCCTCCCCGCGCGGTTCCCCAACCTCCTGGTGAACGGCTCCCAGGGCATTGCCGTGGGCATGGCCACCAGCATCCCCCCCCACAACCTGCGGGAGTGCTGCGGCGCCCTGGTGGACCTCATTGACGACCCCGCCCTGGGGCTGGAGGGCCTCATGGCCCACATCCAGGGACCCGACTTCCCGGGCGGGGGCCTCATGCTGGGCACCGAGGGGGTGGTGGAGGCCTACCGTACGGGGCGGGGCCGCTGCGTCGTGCGGGCCAAGTGCCACGTGGAGCAGATCCGCCGGGGAGGGGACCGGGAGCAACTGGTCTTCACCGAGCTGCCCTACCAGGTGAACAAGGCCACCCTCATCGAGAAGATCGCGGAGCTGGTGCGGGACAAGAAGATCGACGGCATCAGCGACCTGCGGGACGAGAGCGACCGCGAGGGCATCCGCCTCGTGGTGGAACTCAAGAAGAACGAGCCCAGCGACATCGTCCTGAACCAGCTCTACCAGCAGACCCAGCTCCAGAACAGCTTCCCCATCACCATGCTGGCCATCGTCAACGGCCAGCCCCGGATCTGCACCCTCAAGGAGGTGCTCCAGGAGTTCATCGGCTTCCGCCGCGAGGTGGTGACCCGGCGGACCCTCTTCCAGCTGAAGAAGGCAGAGGAGCGGCACCACATCCTGCTGGGCCTCAAGATCGCCCTGGACCATCTGGACGCCGTCATCAAGCTCATCCGCGCCGCCAAGACGCCCGAGGAGGCCAAGGCGGGCCTCATGGCGGGGGCCTTCGCTTCCGCGGCCGCCCTCAAGAAGGATCCCGCCCTCTGCCTCTCCGCAGTGCAGGCCCAGGCGATCCTGGACATGCGCCTCCAGCGCCTCACCGGCCTGGAGCGGGACAAGATCCTCGAGGAGCTCGCCGAGATCGAGGCCCTCATCGCGCGCCTCAAGGCCATCCTGGCCGACGAGAAGCTGCTCCTGAAGGTCATCAAGGACGAGCTCCGGCAGGTGGCCGAGCAGTACGGCAATCCCCGGCGGACCGAGATCGCAGGCTTCTCCGGCGAGATCCGCATGGAGGACGTGGTTCCCGACGATCCCATGGTCGTCACCATGTCCAAGGCGGGCTACATCAAGCGCACCGAGCTCGCCGCCTACCGCCGCCAGCGGCGGGGCGGGAAGGGCAAGGTGGGCATGAAGACCAAGGACGAGGACTTCGTCGAGCAGCTCTTCATGACCAAGGCCCACGACACCCTCATGGCCTTCACCGACAAGGGGATCGTCTACGCCCTCAAGGTGTACGACCTGCCCGAGGCGGCGGCCTCCACCCGGGGCAAGCACATCCGCAACCTCGTGTCCCTCAAGGACGGGGAGAACGTGGTGACCCTGATGGCCCTCCGGGACTTCCCCGAGGGGGAGAACCTGGTCTTCGCCACCGCCGACGGCACCGTGAAGAAGACCAGCCTGGCCGCCTACGCCAACATCCGCTCCAACGGCCTCATCGCCCTCAACATCGAGGACGGCAACAGCCTGGTGGCCGTGCGGCGCTCCACCGGCCAGCAGCAGATCGTCCTGGCCACGGCCCAGGGCAAGGCCATCCGGTTCCCCGAGGAGGACGTCCGGGCCACGGGCCGCGCCACCACGGGCGTGCGGGGCATGAAGCTGGCCAAGGGCGACCACATCGTGGACATGGAGGTGGCGGACCCCCTGCCGGACCTGCCGGAAGGCGTGGAGCCCGACGAGAGCACCGAGGACCACGGCATGCTGCTCACGGTCTGCGAGAAGGGCTACGGCAAGCGCAGCCTCCTCCAGGACTATCGGCTCCAGGGCAGGGGCGGCACGGGGGTCATCAACATTCGCGCCGGCGTCCGCAACGGCCAGGTGGTGGGCTTCAAGCTGGTCAAGCCGGGCGAGGGCTGCCTCCTCATCAGCCAGGAGGGCATGGTCATCCGCTTCCTGATTGACGAGGTGCGCAAGACCGGCCGGAACGCCCAGGGCGTCAGCCTCCTCAAGCTGGCCAGCGCCGCCGACAAGGTGGTGGGTCTCGCCAAGATCGAGGCCAGCGCCATGGCCCTGGACGAGGAGGATGCGATGGCCGAGAACGAGGTCGGCCATCCGGGTCCCGACGAGACCGGCGAGCAGCCCAGGCTCGGCCTGTAGCGGCCGGCCGCCCCCGTTCCACGTGGAACAAGCCCGCTCCGGGGCTGCGCCGTCCGCCGCGGCGCAGCCCCGGAGGGTCTATTCGGGAATGGGGAACTGGTCCGTCAGGTGGAAGACCTCCTGCTTGATCCGGGCGAAGGTGCTCTCGTCGGCCCGGTAGCGGAGGGTGACATCCATGAAGCGGGCGATCTGGTCCATTTCCGTCTCCGTCATGCCCCGGGTGGTGAGGGCGGGGCTGCCCAGGCGGATGCCGGAGGGCTTGAGGGGCGGATTGGGATCGAAGGGGATGCCGTTCTTGTTGATGGTCATGCCGGCCCGGTAGAGGCAGTCCTCCGCCTCGTGGCCCAGGAGGCCGTGGTCGCGCAGGTCCACCAGGAACATGTGGTTGTCCGTGCCGCCGCTGACGATGCGCCAGCCCCGCTCCTGGAGGCCCTTGGCGAGGGCGTGGGCGTTGCGGATGACCTGGCCGCTGTAGGCCTTGAACTCCGGCTGCATGGCCTCGTGGAGGGCCACGGCCTTGGCCGCGATGACGTGCATGAGGGGGCCGCCCTGGACGCCGGGGAAGACGGAGCGGTCCAGGTCCTTGGCGTACTGGGCCTTGCAGAGGATCAGTCCGCCGCGGGGGCCGCGGAGGGTCTTGTGGGTGGTGGTGGTGACGTAGTCCGCGTGGGGCACCGGGCTGGGGTGGTGGCCCGTGGCCACGAGGCCGGCGATGTGGGCCATGTCCACCATCATCAAGGCGCCCACCTCGTCGCAGATCTCGCGGAAGAGGGGGAAGTTCCAGGTGCGGGAATAGGCCGAGGCGCCCACGACGATCATCCGCGGCTTGTGCTCCCGGGCCAGGGCGCGGACCTCGTCCATGTCCACCCGCTCGTCCTCCTTGCGCACGTGGTAGGGCACGAACCGGTAGAGGATGCCCGAGCTGTTCAGGGGGTGGCCGTGGGTGAGGTGGCCGCCGTGGGCAAGGTCGAGGCCCATCACCGTGTCGCCGGGCTTCAGGGCGGCGAGGTAGACCGCCATGTTGGCCTGGGCCCCGCTGTGGGGCTGGACGTTGGCGTGCTCGGCGCCGAAGAGGGCCTTGGCGCGGTCCCGGGCCAGGTTCTCCACGGTGTCCACGTGGCTGCAGCCGCCGTAGTAGCGCTTGCCGGGATAGCCCTCGGCATACTTGTTGGTGAAGTGGGAGCCCATGGTCTGCATGACGGCGCGGGAGGCGTAGTTCTCCGAGGCGATGAGTTCCAGGTGGTGGCGCTGGCGCTGGACCTCCAGCTCCAGGGCCTGGAACACCGCGGGATCGGACGTTCGGATCACTTCGTACATGGGGGACTCCAGGAGGTTGTCCCTATCCTAGCCGCGGGGCGGGCCGGGCATGGGACGCGAATCGTGAGCCGGGTCACAGCTCCGCGACCGTGCGAAACTGGGGGGCCGGAGCGCCCATGCCCTTCCTCCCCCCCCACGACGGTCCCGAGCTGGAGCGGTTCGAGCACCCGCTGGCCAGCCGCTACGCCAGCAAGGCCATGGTGCGCCTGCTCTCGCCCCTCTACCGCCAGCGGGTGTGGCGGCGGCTCTGGATCGCCCTGGCCGAGGCCGAATCCGAGCTGGGCCTGCCTGTGACACCTGCCCAGATCGCGGAGCTGCGCGCCACCCAGGATGCCGTGGACCTCGACGCCATCGCCCGGCATGAATCTGCCCTGCGCCACGATGTCATGGCCGCCATCCACGCCTGGGGCGAGCAGGCGCCCGGGGCCCGGCCCATCCTCCACCTGGGCGCCACCAGCTGCTTCGTCACCGACAACGGCGACCTGCTCATCTGCCAGGAGGCCCTGGCCCTCCTGCGCCTCCGTCTCCAGGACGTGATCGCCGCCCTGGCGGGGTTCGCGGCCCAGTGGCAGGACCAGCCCACCCTGGGCTTCACCCACTTCCAGCCCGCCCAGCCCACCACCGTGGGCAAGCGGGCCACCCTCTGGATCCAGGATCTCCTCCTGGATCTGGAGGATCTGGACCACCTCATCCGCACCACCCCCGTCCGCGGCGTGAAGGGCACCACGGGCACCCAGGCCAGCTTCCTGGAGCTCTTCGAGGGCGACGGCGCCAAGGTGGAGGCCCTGGAACGGAGTTTCTGCGAGAAGGTGGGCTTCCAGGCCATCCCCGTCAGCGGCCAGACGGCCACCCGCAAGCTGGAGGACCGCATCGGCCAGGTGCTCTGCGGCATCGCCGCCAGCGCCGGGAAGTTCGCCAGCGACCTGCGCCTGCTCCAGCACCTGAAGGAGGTGGAGGAGCCCTTCGAGAAGCAGCAGATCGGCTCCAGCGCCATGCCCTACAAGCGCAATCCCATGCGCTCGGAGCGCATCAACAGCCTCGCCCGCTTCGTGCTGGGCCTTATGCCCTCCACTTACCAGACCAGCGCCAACCAGTGGATGGAGCGCACGCTGGACGACAGCGCCCACCGGCGGCTGGCGATCAGCCAGGGGCTCCTGGCGGTGGACGCCCTCCTGGTGCTCTTCCGCAACGTGGCCTCGGGCCTGGTGGTGTACCCGCGGATGATCGAGGCGCGGCTGGCCCAGGAGCTGCCCTTCATGGCCGCCGAGGTGCTCCTCATGGAGGCGGTGAAGCGGGGCGGCGACCGCCAGGAGCTCCACGAGCGCTTCCGCGTCGCCGCGCTCGAGGCCGGCCGGCGCATCAAGGCCGAGGGCCGTCCCAACGAGCTGCTGGCGCTCCTGGCAGCGGATCCCGCCTGGGCCATGACCGAAACCGAGCTGGCGGCCCTGCTGGACGCCCGCCGCTTCACGGGTCGGGCCGGCGACCAGGTGCGGGCCTTCCTGGCCGGCCCCGTGGCCGGGGCCCTGAAGGACCACGTGCCCGGCGACGCGGCGGCGGTCCGCGTCTGACCTCTGAAAGGCTGTCCATGCTCAAGCTCGCGGTGATCGGCGCCCAGACCCTCCTGGGGCGCGAACTGGTGGGGGCCCTCGAGGCCGCCGAGGCCTCCGTCCTGCCCCTGTCCACGGGACCGCTCACGGTCGAGGAGGAGGAGGGGGACCAGGTGGTCTTCGCCCCGGACCCGGCCCTTCTGGAGGGCCTGGACATGGTGCTTCTGGCCGATACGCCCGGACCCGGCCAGCTGGACAGCTATCAGGGGCGCCTCCTGGACCTGAGGCCCGAGCCGGAAGGGAAGCTCGATCCGGTGCCCCTGGCGGGGACTTGGCCCAGGGATGCGCTGGCCCTGCGGGGGCGGCCGGCCCTGGAGCAGGTGCTGGCCCTGCTGCCCTCCCTGGTGGACCACCTGGGCGAGGTGGCGGGCACCCACCTGCGGCCCGTGGCCTGGATGGGCGACCGGGGCCTGGACGGCCTCATGGAGCAGACCGTGGCCGTCCTCCAGGGTGAGGATCCCGACACGACGAAGCTGGGCTACCGGCAGGCCTTCGAGGTGGTGCCGGTGCCTGCCCTGGCGGGGAAGGGCCGCCTGCTGGAGGTCCGCGTCCCGGCCTTCCATGGCGACCTGCTCATCCTCCACCTGCGGGCGGCGGAGGGGCAGCGCCTGGCCCCCCGGACCGCCCCCGCCGGTGTGCGGTGGACCGAGGCTCCGCCCAGTTCGCGGGAGGTGGCGGTGAGTTCCGATCTCCTGGCCCACTTCGAGGCCAGCGCCGATGGACAGAGCGCCACCCTCACCCTCGGCTTCGACCCGATCCTCTGGGGGGTCCTGCGGCCCGCCCTGCGGGTCCTGGGCCTCGCCCTCGCCTGATGCCCCGGAAGTTCGAAGAGCCCCAGGAGCGGGGGGACTTCCTGAAGTCCCTCGGGACCCTCTTCGCGGGCTTCGTGGCCAGCCGCGTGGAGGACGCCCTCACGGGGCTCGGCCCCAAGCTCCTCCGGCCCCCGGGCGCCCTGGACGAGTTCGCCTTCCTCACGGCCTGCACCCGCTGCGACAAGTGCATCCGCGCCTGCCCGGAGAACGCCCTCCGGAAGGCGGCAGCCAACCAGGGGCTCGCCCTGAACACCCCCTACCTCGTGCCGCGGGCCGTCCCGTGCTTCCTGTGCACCGCGCTGCCCTGCGTGACCGCCTGCGAGGATGGGGCGCTGGTGTGGCCGGAGCGCATCCTGGCCGACGGCAGCCGGCTGGAGGGGCCCCGGGCCGTCCGCATCGGCACGGCCAAGGTGAATCCCCGGCGCTGCCTCACCTACGACGCGGACCTCCGCGAGGCCCAGGCCTGCCGTGTCTGCGTGGACCGCTGCCCCTATCCAGAGGCGGCCATCCGCATCGCTCCGCCTGCGGAGGGGGAGGCGCTGGGTCATCCCGAGGTGCTGGAGGACGTCTGCACCGGCTGCGGCATCTGCGTCTTCGCCTGCCCCACGCCGGAGCCGGCCATCATCGTGGAGCCGAGGCGCGGCTGATCAGGCGATGCTGATGCCCTCCATCTCCGCCACCTCGTGGGCGTTGAAGCTGGAGCGCACCAGCGGCCCCGCGTAGACCGTCTGGAAGCCGAAGGCCTTGGCTTTCCGGCCCAGCTCGGCGAATTCCTGGGGCGGAACGTAGCGCTTCACGGGCAGCTGGTGGCGGGTGGGGCGCAGGTACTGGCCCAAGGTGAGGATGTCCACGCCCGCGCCGGCCAGGGCCTCGAACACCGCCAGCAGCTCGGCTTCCGTCTCCCCCAGGCCCAGCATGAGGCCGCTCTTGGTGCGGAAGGCGGGGCCGTAGAGGGAGGCGCCCAGGTCCTTGGCGTGGCGCAGCACGGCGAGGCTGCGCTCGAAGCGGCCCGCAGGGCGCACCTCGGGGTAGAGGCTGGGCACGGTCTCGGTGTTGTGGTTGAAGACCGCGGGGCCGGCGGCCACCACCCGGGCCACCGCGTCGAGGTCGCCCAGGAAGTCCGGCACCAGCACCTCCACGCCCACGCCCGGATTGCGATGCTTGATGGCCAGGACGGTTTCGGCGAAATGGGCGGCGCCGCCGTCGGGCAGGTCGTCGCGGTTCACGCTGGTGAGCACCGCGAAGCGCAGGCCCAGGGCCGCCACGCGCCCGGCGGTCTCGGCGGGCTCGTG
>DAIDKC010000015.1 GCA_027451045.1 Holophagaceae bacterium
AGGCGGAGGGGGAGGAGGCGGCGGCGGGGGCGCATCCTGCTGCTCGGTCAGGTCAATCCCCACGGTCTTGAACACCTTCTGGCCGGTCTTCGTGTCCTTGGCCAACTGGAAGGCGATGAAGCCGAACGCGGCGTACATCGCCAGCGTGGTGGGGATCGTCACGAGGGGGTTGCCCCGCCGGATCTCCTTGTTCCCCGCCGCCAAGGACGACCGGTAGACGGCGTCCTCAAGGGTTTCGACAGGGGCTGTCGGTTTGGAGGGGGCAGGTTTTTTGGGCTCTTGGCTCATGCGGCTCCCTTGAACGATCCAGGGATAAACAGCAAGCCGAACCGGCTGGGAAACCGGCTCGGCTTCAGGAAATGAGGGGATAAAGACCTGGGACAAGCCCAGCGGCTAAGATGGCAAAGGACTGTCCCCGGGTCAAGCGGAGAAACGCGCCGCAGGGCCACGCGCCGCGGGCCTCGGGCGTTTTTTTCATGTCCCTGCCGACGGGCCGTACGGGATCAAAACGAAGTGGATGTTAATTTTTGTGAAGAAGGGCAAGTCACGATCATGTCACCGATCACAACTCGACCCTTCGCATTCCTGACGGAGGCGGACGCGAATCCTCCCGCAAGGGCGGGGCGCTTCTCGACGGCGCACGGGGAGGTGCTGACGCCGGCCTTCATGCCTGTGGGCACCCAGGGCACGGTCAAGGGCATCACGCCCGCGCAGCTCCGGGAGATCGCGCCCCAGGTGGTGCTGGGGAACACCTACCACCTGGGGCTGCGCCCGGGGGACGCGCTCGTCGCGCGCCTCGGCGGCCTCCACCGCTTCATGGGCTGGGACGGTCCCATCCTCACGGATTCCGGGGGCTTCCAGGTGTTCTCCCTCGCCTCCCTCCGCCGGATGAGCGAGGAGGGCGCCACCTTCCAGAGCCACCTGGACGGAAGCCCGCAGTTCCTCTCCCCAGAGCGGAGCCTGGAGATCCAGCGGAACCTCGGCGCGGACATCTGCATGGCCCTGGACGAGTGCCCTCCGGGACGGCTGGAGCGGCGGCGGCTGGAGGAGAGCATGGACCGGACCACGCGCTGGCTCGCGCGCAGCCGTGCGGTGCCCCTCCAGCCGCACCAGGGGCTCTTCGCCATCAATCAGGGGGGCACCCACCTGGATCTGCGCCGCAGGCACCTGGACGAGGCGCTCACGCTTGATGCGCACACGCCCTTCCAGGGGTTCGCTGTCGGCGGGCTCAGCGTGGGCGAACCGAAGGAGGCCATGAACGCGGTGCTGGCCGAGTTCGTCCAGGAGCTGCCCGCCGACCGGCCGCGGTACCTCATGGGCGTGGGCACCCCCGAGGACCTGCTGTTCGGGATCGAGCAGGGGGTGGACCTCTTCGACTGCGTGCTGCCCAGCCGCGAGGCGCGCCACGGCAGGATCCTGACCAGCCGCGGGAAGCTGAACCTGAAGAATGCCCGCCACCGGGAGACGGACCTGCCCCTCGATCCCGCCTGCGGCTGCTACACCTGCCGGACGTTCAGCCGGGCCTACCTGCACCACCTCTTCCGGTGTGGCGAACTGCTGGGCTTTACCCTGAACACCATCCACAACCTGAGCTACACTGTGGGGCTCACCCGAGCCGCCCGCCAGGCCCTGCTGGAGAACCGCTTTCCCGCTTTTGCCGAGGTCGTGCGCGCCGGATGGATGACCGAGGAGCCCTGAATGATCTTCGCCCTGTTCCAGCAAACCTCCGCGGGTCCGCAGGGCCCGGCCGCCGTGCTGATCCAGATCCTGCCCTTCGCGGGGATCGCGCTGCTGTTCTACTTCCTCCTGATCCGGCCCCAGAGCAAGGCCAGGAAGGAGATGGAGGCCCGTCTCTCCAAGCTGAAGGCAGGGGACGAGGTCGTCCTCACCTCCGGGCTCTACGCCACCATTGACCGCGTCGAGGACAAGCACATCTGGTTGAAGCTCGGGACCTCCGTGGTCAAGGCCCGCCGCACCGCCGTTGCCGCGCTGGCCTC
>DAIDKC010000016.1 GCA_027451045.1 Holophagaceae bacterium
ATCCTCATCGTGGAGGACGAGGCCGCCCTCCGCCGGTTCCTCGTCCCCACCCTGACCAGCCAGGGCTACCAGGCCACCTCCGCCGCCACGGGTTCCGAGGCCCTCGCCCTGGCCCGGAGCCACAATCCCGACCTCGTGCTGCTGGACCTGGGCCTCCCGGACCAGGACGGCATGAGGGTGCTCGAGTCGCTCCGGACCTGGTACCGCAAGCCCATCCTCATCCTCAGCGCGCGGGTCCAGGAGCGGGACAAGGTCCGGGCCCTGGACGCGGGTGCCGACGACTACCTCGCCAAGCCCTTCGGCGCCGCCGAGCTGCTCGCCCGGCTGCGGGTGGCCCTGCGAAGGACCCTCCGGACGGAGGAAGGCGATCGGGTGGTGGCCAGCGGCGCGCTCCGGGTGGACCTCGGGCGCCGGGAAGTGACGCAGGGGGGCCGGCCCGTGCGCCTCACCGCCCTGGAGTACCGGCTGCTGGAAGCCCTGGCCCGCCGGAACGGGAAGGTCGCCACCCACGCCCAGCTCCTCGCGGAAGTCTGGGGGCCCGGCGCGGAAGGCCACACCCACTACCTGCGCATCTACATGGGCATGCTGCGCCGGAAGCTGGAACCCGATCCGGCGCGGCCCCGGCACCTGCTGACCGAACCCAGCGTGGGCTACCGCCTGGACCTGGACGCGCCCGGAGGCTGAGGGCCGTTCTCCGGTACAATGGGTGTTTCCCGAGAGGCCCCATGTCCCTCACCCCCGCCGAGATCCGCGCCATCCACGACCTGCCCGTGCCCGAGCTGCTCTACCGGGCGGCCACGGCCCACCGGGCCCACTGGAACGCGGAGGAGATCCAGTTCTGCACCCTGGATTCCATCAAGACCGGCGCCTGCCCTGAGGACTGCGCCTACTGCCCCCAGAGCGCCCGCTACAACACGGCCCTGAAGGTGGAGCCCCTCAAGGACGTGGAGAAGGTGCTGGCCGGCGCCGCCGAAGCCAAATCGAACGGCTCGACGCGCTACTGCATGGGTGCGGCTTGGCGCGAGGTGAAGGACGACGCCAACTTCGAGGCGGTTCTGGAGATGGTGCGCGGCGTCTCCGGCCTGGGCATGGAGGTCTGCGTCACCCTCGGAATGCTCAACGAGGAGCAGGCCAGGCGCCTGAAGGCCGCCGGCTGCCAGGTCTACAACCACAACATCGACAGCAGCCGCGACTTCTACGAGACCATCATCCACACCCGGAAGTTCGACGAGCGCCTGGAGACCATCTCCGCAGTGCGCGCCGCGGGCCTGGAGGTCTGCTCCGGCGGCATCGTGGGCATGGGCGAGACCGTGGACCAGCGCATCCACTTCCTCCAGGAGCTCACGGAGCTGGAGCCCGCCCCCGAGAGTATCCCCATCAACCAGTTCGTGGCCGTGGACGGCACGCCCCTGGCCGGCGTCCCGCCCCTGCCGCCCCTGGAGCTGGTGCGCATGATCGCCACGGCGCGCATCCTCTTCCCGAAAAGCCGCATCCGTCTCAGCGCCGGGCGCACCCAGATGAGCGACGAGCTGCAGGCCCTCTGCTTCTTCGCGGGCGCCAACAGCATCTTCACCGGCGAGAAGCTCCTCACCACGCCCAATCCCGGCGGCAGCCACGACCACTGGCTGCTGGAGGCCCTGGGCATGCGCATCGAGGGCGCGGCGGTCCGGGCCTGACCTTCCCGCGAGGAGGCGCCATGCAGCTCATCGAGGACCTCCAGCGCGAGCACGACCTCATTGACCGGATGCTCGGATCCCTCCGGACGTTTGTGGACGCCCGCCTGGAGGGCCGGGGCGAGCCATCGGACGGGTCCCGCTACCTGGCCTTCTTCCGCCGCTTCGCCGGGGACTTCCACCACGACAAGGAGGAGCAGGTCCTGTTCCGCGCCCTGGTGGAGCAGGCCGAACTGCCCGCGGACCGCGGTCCGGTCTTCGCCCTGGCCGGCGAGCACCGGCGCATGGGGGGCCTGCTGGAGGCCATGGCGGGGCTCCTGGATGGGCCGCTCGCCACCGAATCCGACCGCGCGCGCCTGGAGACCCTGGCCAAGGACTACAGCCGATCCCTCTGGCACCACGTGGATGCCGAGAATTCCGTGATGTTCCCCGAGAGCGAGGAGCGCCTGCGCCGGTCCTTCGTGAACGAGCTGCCCTCCCGGCCCATGACGGAGCCCGAGCGGGCGGCCCGGGACGGGGCCCTCCCCCTGCTGGAGCGCTACCCGCCCCGGGAGGACCTGGAGATCGTGCGCGGCGACGGCTGCGTGGCCTGCCCCTCCTTCGGGACGGCCTGCGGGGGCCTCGAGACGGAGTGGTGGACCGATTCGGAGTGGGACGAGCGCTGGGACCGGATGCACGGGGACTGATCCGCCCGGCTGGAAGGCCTCCCGGCCCACGGGTACACTGGCCCTTCTGCGTCGCAGGTCCCAAGCCCGGGCCTCCGCCGCGATTCGTTCGCGGATCGGCCCCCCGTCCGCGGCCCGAGGATCCCCATGCGCGAGATGGACAAGGCCTTCGATTTCCGGACCGCCCAGACCCGGTGGTACGAGGTGTGGGAGGCTGCCAAAGCATTCCAGGCCCAGCCGGAGAGCGACAAGCAGCCCTGGTCCATCGTCATCCCGCCACCGAACATCACGGGGAACCTGCACATGGGCCACGCCCTGGTGAACACGCTCCACGACGTGCTGACGCGGTTCAAGCGGGCCCAGGGCTACGATGCAGTGTGGGTGCCGGGCACCGACCACGCAGGCATCGCCACCCAGATGATGGTGGAGCGGCAGCTCAAGGCCGAGGGCACGGACCGCCACAAGCTGGGCCGCGAGGCCTTCGAGCGGCGCATCTGGGACTGGAAGGAGAGGCACCAGGGCGCCATCGAGCACCAGCTCCAGCGCCTGGGCTGCTCCGTGGACTGGACCCGCAAGCGCTTCACGCTGGATCCCGCCCTCAACAAGGCCGTGCGCAAGGTCTTCGTGGAGAGCTACAAGGCCGGCCGCATCTACCGCGGCCCCCGCATGATCCAGTGGGATCCCGCGCTCCAGACGGCGCTCAGCGACCTCGAAGTGAAATACGAGGAGCGCAAGGGCAAGCTCTGGTACCTGCGCTACCCCCTCTCCGACGGGAGCGGCGAGGTGGTGGTGGCCACCACGCGTCCCGAGACCATGCTGGGCGACACCGCCGTGGCCGTGCATCCGAGCGACGAGCGCTACCAGTCCCTCATCGGGAAGACCTTGACCTTGCCCCTCACGGGCCGGACGATCCCCGTGGTGGCCGACGCCTTCGTGGATCCCGAGTTCGGGACGGGCTGCGTGAAGGTTACGCCGGCCCATGATCCCAATGACTTCGCCGCGGGCCAGCGCCTGAAGCTCGACACGATCACCGTCATCGGCTTCGACGCGAAGATGACCGCCGCCGCGGGCGCCTACGCGGGCCTGGACCGCTTCGAGGCCCGCAAGCGCGTGGTGGCCGACCTGGAGGAGCAGGGCTTCCTCGTCAAGGTCGAGGACTACACCAAC
>DAIDKC010000017.1 GCA_027451045.1 Holophagaceae bacterium
GGCAGGCCCGTGATGGCCAGGAAGCCCAGGAGGAAGAGGGCAGCGGAGACAGGGGTCCGCCGGATGGCGCCGGTGACGTGGGGCAGCTGCTTGCTGGCGTAGCTGCGGTGGATGTTGCCCGCCGAGAGGAACAGGGCGGCCTTCACCAGGGCATTGGCGGCCATGTGGTAGAGGGCGAAGCGCGTGGCTGCGCCGCCGAGGCCGATGCCGAGGGCCAGGATGCCCATGTTCTCCACGCTGGAGTAGGCCAGCAGCCGCTTGAAGTCCCGCTGTCCCACCATGAAGACCAGGGCCCAGGCCATGGAGAGCAGGCCGAAGAACACCAGGATCCCGTGGGCGAAGGGGCCTTCCCCCGCGGCGGTGACGATGGCCGTGATGCGCAGCAGGGCCAGGAAGGCGCAACTGGTGATGCCCCCTGCGAGAAGGGCGCCCACGATGCCCGGGCTCTCGCCGTAGGCGTCCGGCTTCCAGGTGTGGAGGGGCGCGAGGCCCATCTTGGTGCCGTAGCCGACGAGGGTGAGCACGAAGCCCGCGCGCAGCCACGGGCGCGACAGGCTGCCCGCGTGGGCCATCAGGCGCGGGAACTGGAGGGGCTCCTCCACCCCGCCCAGGTGGGCGGCATAGGCCAGGAAAAGCGTCCCGAGCAGGGCCAGGGCGATGCCCACCGAGCCGATGACGAGGTACTTCCAGGTCGCCTCCAGGGAGCGGCGGTTGTGGTTGAAGTAGATGAGGGGCGCCGTGGCCAGGGTGGTGGTCTCCATTCCCACCCACACCAGCCCCGGATGGCGCGCTTCGGCCACCAGGGAGGCCAGACCGAGGAAGGCCAGGAGGCCGGTGGCAAAGATGCGGTGGTCGCGGTCTGGGCGCAGGGCGAGGTAGGCGGGGGCGTAGAAGGCGCAGATGGCGAAGAGGGCGCTCACCACCAGGAGGGTCCACCCGCCGAGGGCGTCGAGGCCCAGCCAGGCCCCGGCGGGCAGGGTCTCCCAGCGGTGGAGGGCGAGCAGCAGGAGGAGCAGGTGCACCGTGGCGGTGGCGGGCAGGAGGCGGGCCCGCCACTGCGGCGAGGGCGTCATGAAGGCCGCCAGCGCCGCGGCGAGGGGGAGGGCGACGAGGAGCAGGGCCATCGGTCAGTCCTTCAGTTCGGCCAGGTTCCGGATGTCCGTGGAATCGAAGGCCGCCCGGATGTGGTGGATGACGATTCCCATGACGAACACGCCCACGAAGAGGTCGAGCAGGATGCCCGTCTCCACCAGCACCGGCATGTCCGCCACCAGCAGCAGGGCGAAGAGGTAGATGCCGTTCTCCAGCACCAGGTAGCCCACCACCTGGGTGAGCGCCTTGCGGCGGGAGACCAGCAGCAGGAAGCCCGTGAAGAGCGTCGCCAGGGCCGCCGGAACCAGGAAGGCGGGCGACGTGCCGGGCTTCAGGGGCAGGCTGTGGGCCAGGACGAGGCTGAGGCCCGTGCCCGCGGCGCAGAGGAGCAGGGAGGACGTGTAGCCGATGAAGGGATCCACCTCCCGCTGGATCTGCACCTCCCGCAGCGCGCGGCGCAGGAGGAGGGGGATGATCCAGCCCTTCACGGCCACGGTGGCGGCGGCCATGGCCAGGATGTGCAGGTGGCGGCCCAGGCCCATGGCGATGGGCATGAGGCCCAGGAGGACCCCCTGGGCCACGGCCACCTGGATGGCCTTCTGGATGCGGCTGGTGGCCACCAGGGTGAAGTTGGTGAGCATGACGAGGGCGATGAGGAGGTCGGGGGACATGGCTACACCAGCAGCAGGAGGAAGGCGAAGGCGGAGGCCAGGACGCCGGCCACGAGGAACTGGGGCACCTTGGTCATGCGGAACCGGGCCATGGCACTCTCCACCAGGCCCACCAGGATGGCCAGGGCGGCCAGGGCGGCCAGGAAGCCCATCCAGTCCAGCCAGGGGCGGCCCGTGGGCGGCAGGAGCAGGTCCAGGATGAGGGCGCCCAGCACCACCAGCTTGAGGCTGGCGCCGTAGAGCACCAGGGCGAAGGGCCGCCCCGAGTGGTCCAGCACCATGACCTCGTGGATCATGTCTTTCCGGCGACACCTATGGAGATATCGATTACAGCCGGATCAACATGGCCGATGTGGAGCGTATCGAGGTGATCAAAGGGGCAGGATCTACCCTGTATGGGTCGAATGCCCTGGGTGGCGTGGTCAACATCATCACCCGCACCCCGTCGGAGGTGGCCCGCCATGCGGCATCGGCCCGTTTCTCCAATCACAACACCCAGAACTACCAACTCAGCAGTGGCATGAAATGGGGGAAGTTATCCTCCCAAACCTCTGTGGTCATGGATAAAACCGACGGCTATGACCTGCTGAAAGGGAATACCTACCGTACCCAGGAGCGGGAGGATGCCGTGGTGGTCAATGAAAAGCTGCGCTTCACCTTTTCTCCTGAATTCCTGGTGGAAGGCAAACTCTCCTATATGGATAAGAACCATGACAATACGGCTGAGCAACTGTATGACCGGAATAACCGGAACCTGACCTGGGGGGCCAGGGCCACCTGGTTCCCGGGGCTCCGCCATGACCTTACCCTGAGCTGGCATTCCGACCATTACGAGCTTTTTAACAAGATCACTCCCGATTCGCTGGTCAGCGACTATGACAACCGCTACCAGAACGTCAGGCTACTGGGGAATTTCAGGCTGGCCCGGTGGAATCTGCTGACCGTGGGCACCGAGTACCTCCGCGAAACGTTGACGTCCCCCCGCAACAATATCGCCGAGAAAAGCAACAGCGATTACATCCTCT
>DAIDKC010000018.1 GCA_027451045.1 Holophagaceae bacterium
ATCCTGGGTCCGGGCCCCAGGCCCCCGGTCTATCCTGGAACTGCCATCGGAGCCCCCATGTCCTACCAGCGCCGTCCCGGGTTCCTGCCCGCATCACTCGCCAGGGTCCCCGCCCCAGTAAGGAATGTCCGTATGCGTTTCGCCATGTTGGCCTGTTCATGTCTAGCCTTCTCCATGTTATTCGGCCAGACGCCTGCAAATCCCCGGGCGATGGGACTCGCCACCTCGTCACCCCAGACCCGGAAAATCGCCGCCTCGTTCGCGAGGTCCATCCATGCCAGACCCCTGGCGCGCTACCAGGAGCCCATCACTTACCTGGATGCCTCGGGGACCAGCTGGGTCATCTGCCCCATGCCCAGCGACGGCAAGATCCGTATCCGATGGCATGCGGGCCCCGTGCAGACCATCCCACCCCCAGCCGGCACGACGCCATTCGGCACCTGCTACGGCCAAGGAGCGCTTTGGTGTACCGCGGGCGATGACGCGCATCGCAGGATCGAGTTGTTCCGCCTCGATCCGGATATCCCATCGGATGGTTGGCTCAAGGTGGGGTACTTCGATGGCGTCGGGGGGGCGCCGCTGCTCGTCACGCCCCTGCAAGGCAAGGACGAATACCTGGGCATTTCAACCACCGGCTTCTGCGAGCCGGATGGGAAGCACGCCTCGTTTGTAGGCATCTTCAAAAGGGATGCCGGCAGGATATACCTCAAATCCTGCAAGGACATGCCATTTGAAGGCCATGCCAATGTGGTCGAACCCCAATGGATTGATTTCAGCCAATCGGGCCAAGGCCAGGGCGAACCGCCCCAGACAGCACCCAAGAAGGATGGCTATTGGTTCGCCAAGGCCGATCCATCCATTCTGACTCCGAGCCTGGTTTTGCCAAGCATTTCCGATGACTATATCGTCATCGGCGCGGCTTCGGCGGGCGTGCTCTGGGTCTTTGGTTTGAGGCACGGGCAGCTTCGAAGGACGATCAATCTCACCGGGCTGGACGAGCAACACATCACCAGGCTTTCGCCCCTGACGCATGTGATCTTGGGAACCGGTTTTACCCCCGGTGGCGATCTGATCGCGGCATCCCTGGACCCGGACCTGATCAAGCTGACGGAAAAGCTCGATGTCAATAACCCAAAAGCCGAAGACAAGACATTACGAGAACAGGATTTCGATTTTTTCAGGAAGGACTTCGAAAAGGTCTACTGGTGGCGCATCAACATCAGCAACGGGACCCAAAAACACATAGATGCCCCGACGGAGTTCCCGGACCGCCTGCCCCGGCTCTTGAGCTTTGCCACCTTCCACTTCCTGGTGGACGCCCACGGCGAAGTCCAATCCAATGCCTATGCCCCCTGGGCGACCGTGCTCAGCCACTTCGTCAAACAGGCCCCCGGGGCTCGCCCGGATGAAGGCCCCCGCTGACGGGCGCGGGGCCCCGGTGCCCTGATGGCGTGGCACGACCACAGGGCCTCGAGCTCCGGGCCCCTGGTCTATCCTGGAGGCTTCGCCGGAGCCCCCATGTCCTACCAGCGCCGTCCCGAGTTCCTGCCCTTCACGCGCCCCATGGTGGGGGAGGAGGAGATCGCGGAGATCATTGACACCATCCACAGCGGCTGGATCACGACGGGGCCGAAGTCCGCGAAATTCGAAGAAGGCCTCCAGGCCTACAACGGGGTGCCCCACTGCCTGGTGATGAACAGCGCCACCACGGCGCAGGAGATCACCCTGCAGGTGCTGGGCCTGCAGCCCGGCGACGAGGTGATCACCACCTCGCTCACCTGGGTGAGCACCCTGAGCACCGTGGTGCTCCAGGGTGGCGTGCCGGTGCTGGTGGACATTGATCCGCGGACCTTGAACATCGACCCCGCGAAGATCGAAGCCGCCATCACGCCCCGGACCAAGGGCATCATCCCCGTCCACCTCACGGGACTGCCCTGCCCCATGGAGGCGATCTGGCGCATCGCTGAGAAGCACGGACTCTGGGTGGTGGAGGACGCGGCCCAGGCCATGGGCGCCCACTACAAGGGGCGGAAGATCGGCGCCGATCCCCGCTCGGTGATGAGTGTCTACAGCTTCCACCCCAACAAGAACATGACCACCGGCGAGGGCGGCGCCATCGCCTTCTTCAATGACGACTACGAAAGCCGCATCAAGCGCCTGCGGTTCCACGGCATTGACCGGGACGCCTGGAAGCGCTTCGCCAAGGAGGGCAGTCCGCACACGGAGGTGTACGAGCCCGCCCGCAAGGCCAATTTCATGGACCTCCAGGCGGCCATCGGCATCCACCAGATCCCCAAGCTCGACGGCTTCAACGCCCGGCGCGGACTGCTCTTCCGGCGCTACCTGGAGCTGATGAAGGACATCGAGGAGCTGGTGCTGCCCTGGGAGGGCGATGCCGACCACGGGCACTGCTTCCACCTCTTCGTGGCGCGCCTGCGGCCCGAGAAGGCCGGGATGGACCGCGACGCCTTCGTGGCGGCCCTGAAGGAGGAGAACATCGGAACGGGCATCCACTACCGCCCGGCCCACATCCACCCCTGGTACCGCGATTTCTACGCCGCCCATCCCGGCCACCTGCCCCAGGACGGCCTGCCCCACACCGAGTGGAGCGGAGAGAGACTCATGAGCCTGCCGCTCTGGCCCGGCCTCACCGAGGCGGACCAGGACCAGACCGTGGCCGCCATCAAGCACGTGCTGGGGCGGGCGAAGTCCGCGCACCAGGTGGTCCGCTAGCCGGGATTTACCAGCACCGTTGGGCCTGCCGATAGGGGAGGTGGAACCCGGCGGGTCCCGTGATCAACCTGTTCGTCATCCTCCTCAGCGTGATCCTCCAGGCCGCGGCGGCGGGGGTGGCCATCGGCCTGCTGCGCCTCACGGAGCGGCGCGGCGCGCCCCTCCTGATCACCCTGGCCCTGGGCCTGATGGCCCTGCGGCGCACCTTCATCCTCTGGGAGCAGGTCGTGAAAGGGGCCCTGCCCCCCTGGCTGCTCCCCACGGAGCTGCTCGCCCTGCTCATCTCAGCGCTGATGCTGGCCGGCGTGCTGCTGGTGCATCTGGAGTTCTCCCGCATGCGGGCGCGCCGGCTGGCGGCGACCTCCGCCGAAGCCCGGGCCCGCATGGAGTGGGACCGCCTGGCCGCCGTGATGGAGGCCGCGCCGCTGCCCATCTGGATCGCGGAGGATCTCGGGTGCAGGGTGATCCACGGCAATCCGGCCGCCGATGCACTCCTGCGCATGTCCCCGGGCTCCAACCATTCCCAGAGCGTCCCCGGGGGGCGGGCGCCGACGCACTTCCGCTTCCTGGTGGACGGCAAGGATCCCGCCCCGGAGGACCTCCCGATGCAGCAGGCCGTCCGGACCGGGGCGCCCGTGAGGGACCTGAGGCTGGACCTGCGCTTCGAGGACGGGACCCTGAGGCATCTGCTGGGCAACGCCACCCCCTTGCGGGATCCCGAGGGCCGGGTGGTGGGAGGCGTGGCCTCCTTCGTGGACATCACGGACCTCCAGCGGATGGAGGAGCGCCTCCGCCTCGCGGAGAAGTCCGAGAGCCTCTCCCTCATGGCCGGCGGCATCGCCCACGACTTCAACAACCTCTTCCAGGCCATGGTGGGGAACCTGGAGCTTGCGCGGACCCGCCTGCCGGAGGTCCATCCCGCACGGGTCTACGTGGAGCGCCTCCAGGGGAGCCTCGACCGGGCCACGGCCCTCAGTTCCGAGATCCTGCACTGCTCCGGGGGCGCCTTCCGGAAACCGGAGGCGCTGGACCTCTCCGGCGTGATCGCCGAGGCGGCCGGGAATCACGGCGGCGTCGAGACGGAAATCCCGCCGGACCTGCCGCCGGTCATCGCCGATGCGCGGCTCCTGGCGCGGGTGGTGGACGGGCTGATCGCCAACGCCCGGGAGGCCAGCCCCGCCGGTGCGCCCGTGCAGGTGAGGGCCTTCCCCCGGCGCATGGAACCGGAGGCCCTCACCCGGGGCTTCTGGCCCGAGACGCCGCCCATGGGCCCCTGCGTCGTGATCGAGATCCAGGACCGGGGGCATGGCATCCCCGCGGAGGTGCTGCCGCGCATCTTCGACCCCTTCTTCTCCACCCGCACCGTGGGGCGGGGCCTGGGCCTGGCCTCCGCCCTGGGCATCGTCCGCAACCATGGCGGCGGCATCCAGGTGGAGAGCGAGCCTGGCCAGGGCAGCGTGTTCCGCATCTTCCTCCCCTCCAGGGCGCCTGTCCCCGCCGCTGGTCCCCGCCGGGAGGGCCCGGCGCGGCAGCGCGTGCTGCTCGCGGATGACGAGGTGGATCTGCGGGAGACCCTGGCGGAGATGCTCCACGACTGGTGCGGATACGAGGTGGACGAGGCCGGCGACGGGGAGGAGGCCCTCTCCCGCTTCCAGCAGCAGCCGGAAGCCTACGATCTGGTGCTGCTGGATGCCACCATGCCCCGGCTGGGGGGCGTCGAGGCCTTCCGGGCCATGCGGGCGCTCCGGCCGGATCTGCCGGGGATCCTCGCCAGCGGCTACGCCGAGGAGGGGGCCCGGCGGCAGGCCCTCGAGCAGGGATTCGCGGACTTCCTGAAGAAGCCCTTCACGGGCGCCGAACTCAGGGAGGTGCTGAACCGGGCCCGGGGCACCTCCTGATCCCGCGCAGGCTCACGCCAGGGGCACCCGCTCGTGGGGCAGCGCGGGCATGGGCGCATAGAGGGTGGAGGCGGGATCCACCATGTAGAAGTTCCCCACGCGCCCGGTGTAGGCGCTGGCGTACTGCTGGATCTGGTCCGCGAAGCGGGTCAGTTCCTCCCCTTCCCGGAAGATGGGGCCCCAGGTGGGGTTGAAGGCCGCCTCGATGGCGCGCGTCAGGCGGTCCAGCTCCAGCCCCTGGAGTTCCGCGCGCCGCTGGAGGGCCTCCGCGCTGCTGGCGAGATGGGCAGCCTCGTGGTCCAGCGCCACGGTCGCCTCGGGGCTGAGGCGCGACCCCAGCACATGGCGGCGAACCCGGTTGCGCTTCCACTGGTCGTAGAGGACCGAGGCCCGGCGCAGGGTCCTGCGGCGGACGGTCTCGAGCCGGAGCGATTCGCGCAGGTCGTCCGCCTTGGCCTCCAGGAGCTGGAGTTCCCGCTCCAGTTCCGGGACCAGCAGCAGGGTGCGCCAGGAGGCGTTCTTCTTGGAGCGCAGCACATCCCCGAAGATGTGGTCCCCCACGTAGAGCACCTGGTCGCCCTCCGCCTGGATCTGGGCCTCCAGCCAGGCCGTGTGCCCCCCCGAGAAGCAGGCGGGATGGCCCTCCAGGGGCAGGGGCGGATTGGCTTCCGTGAAGAAGGCCGGCTTCCGGCTGCTCACCACCACCAGGTCGAAGTAGTCCGTCCATCGGGGCCGGGCCTCGTCCTGGCCGTCGAGCAGGTGTCCGAGCACGCCGTCGGTGAAGCTCCACTCGCTGTTCGTCAGCAGGAACAGGCGCTTCCCCGAGCGCTTGAGGCGGTCCAGGGCCAGGGCCAGCCTCGGGTCGCGGTGGATGAAGTAGTCCTTGTGGGCGAGGATCTCCGCCTTCATCTCGCCGTTCCGGTGCGCGGTGTCAATGGCCCAGCGCACCTGCTGGAACACCTGGAGGTAGTTGTCCGCGTGGAGGAAGCCCTGGTCCAGGCCATCCACCATCTGGGCGAAGAGATGGCTCTCGGGAATCTCGAAGAGGGTGTCAATGCTGCGGAAGCCCTTGGCGGCAGCCGCAAGGCGGCGGCGCCCGTAGATGGCCTCGATCTCGTGCCGGCCCAGGGGGCGGCTGCCGTGGGTGGCCCGCACCACCTGCCGCTCGCGGTCGAGCTTCAGGAGGTTGCCCCGCAGCCCGTCCAGCACCAGCCCCCGCACCGCGAAGGCGGGATCGTATTCCACGCCCAGCAGCCAGGGGGAATACTGGTGCTCCCGCACCAGGAGGCGGGCGGCCTTCTTAAAGGCCAGCTCGTCGATCTCCGGCGCCCGGTAGCGCGCCAGGGTGTGGTCCATGTCGAAGCCGATGGCCTTGATCTCCGCCAGGGGCAGGGTCCGGAGGGCGAAGAGCTTCTCTGCCGGCGGAAGCCGGTCCTCGTCGTCCTGAAGGGGCGGCGAGGCCAGGAGGGCGGGATCCCAGGATGCCATGGTGGGAGTCTAACCGGCTTGGGTTCGGGCCTTCAGAACCAGGGCCAGGGCTTGAGCGCGAAGCCCTTCGGCGGCACGTTCCCCGCCAGGTGGCGCACGAAGTAGTCCCACCGGCGCCGGGTCACGTAGGGTGTGGCGGGACCATAGGCGTGGGCGGCGTTCGGGATCATGAGCATGTCGAAGTCCTTGCCGGCCTTGATGAGGGCATCCACCACCAGCAGGGTGTTGTTGGGCGGCACGTTGTCGTCCATCGTCCCATGCACCAGCATGAGGCGGCCCTGCAGGCGGCTCGCGAGCAGCTCGTTGGCCTGGTTGTCGTAGTTCGTGGTGCCGTTCTTGCCCGCCACGAGCAGGCCCTGGTACCGCTCGCCCCAGTCGTCCTCGTAGACCCGGTTGTCGTGGTTCCCGCTCTCCGCCCAGCCGACCTTGAAGAAGTCGGGGTACCGGAAGAGGGCGTCGGCCGTGGCGTTCCCGCCCCCGGAGTGCCCCCAGATGCCCACCCGGGAGAGGTCCATCCAGGGCCGCGTGAGGGCCAGCTCCCGGAGGCCCGCCACCTGGTCCGGCAGGGTGTTGTCGCCCATGTCACCGTACCAGACATCGTGGAAGGCCCGCGAGCGCAGGGGCGTCCCCATGCCGTCGAGGGCCACCACGACGAACCCGAGCTCGGCCAGGGACTGGTCGTCGTAGTGGGACGGCAGGAAGCTGAAGGAGGGCACGGATCCTTCCTGCGGTCCCGGGTAGATGTAGTCCACCACGGGGTACTTCCGGGCCGGATCGAAGTGGGTGGGGGTGAACATCAGGCCGTAGAGGTCCGTCTTCCCGTCCCGGGCCTTCACGGTGAAGGGGATGGGAGGCTTCCAGCCGGTGGCCACCAGCCGGGAGAGATCGGCCCGGGCCACGGTGGCCAGCACCCGCCCGCTCCGGGCGTCGCGCAGCACGGTCACCGGGGCCGTGGTGGGCGTGGAGTAGCAGTCCACGAAGGCCCGCCCGTCCTTGAGGAAGGTGATGGCGTGGTCGGCCGGCTCGGGGGTCAGCAGCACAGGCTTCCCGCCGTCGAGACCCACCCGCCAGAGCTGGTGGAAGTAGGGCTGGAGCCCGGGCGTGCGCCCCACGCCGCGGAACCACAGCATGCGGGCCTTGGGATCCACCCGCAGGATGTCGGTGACATCCCCCTCGCCTGTCGTGATGGCGCGCTTCTCCCGGCCGGTGGCCAGATCCATGAGGTAGAGGTTGCCCCAGTTGGTCCGTTCGCTGTACCAGATCGCCTCCCGGGTGGCCGGCAGGTACCGCCAGTTCGGGGTCGTGCCGTTCCCGCTCTCGTAGTAGGGGGCTGTGTCCTCGTGGAAGACCGTGCGCACGGCGCCCGTCGCGGCATCGGCGATGCGGAAGACCTCGTGCTTGTGGCCGCGCGAGGTGGAGACGAAGGCCAGGGTCCGGCCGTCCGGCCCCCACTTCACGTCGTCCCAGGTCCCGTGGGGCGTGGCGGAGAGGTCGTCGCTCAGGGTGGAGCGGTGGAAGTCCGGCGGCATCTGGAGGCGCACCACCCTGCGCTCGGGCACGTCAATGATCACCCGGTGGATCATCGTGACGTGGGCATCGCCCGGCATCGGGTACTTCCAGGCCTCCAGCACCGGATGGCCCACCTTCGTGGAGACCAGGTACATGTCGCCGTCCTGGCGCTGGTCCTGCTGGAAGGTTGCGATCTTCGTGCCGTCCGGGGACCACACGAGGATGGCGTGGTCGCTGTGCTCCCAGCCCCCGTTGTCCGTGGCGTAGCCGAAATCCTTCACCCCGTCGGTGGTGAGCTGGGTCTCCTTGCCGGTGGCCAGGTCCCGGACCCAGAGGTTCCAGTTCCGGATGAAGGCCTCCTCCCGCCGATCGGGGGACAGCACACCCGGCTCCTTGCCGGTCTTCAGCCCCGCCCGCGGGTCCACGCAGCTGCCCGCGCCCTGGAGGTCGCAGAGGTAGCGCTTGCCCTTGAGGACCACCTCGAAGCGCCCGCCGGCCTCGGGCCGGTAGCTCGTGATGCCCAGCTTGGCCGCCGCGACCGGCTTCCCCGCAGCCTTGGTCAGGAGGGCGGCAAGGCGGTCCTGGTCGAAGAGGGGCTGTCGCCGGTCCGTGGCGGCATCCATCAGGAGGTAGTGGTCCCCCTGGGCGTCGTGATCCACGTACCAGAAGCGCCCCCGGTCCAGGGGATGGACGACGCGCACGTCATGGTCCACGAGGGGCAGGGTGGCATAGGGCATGAACTGCGCGGCCCGGGTGTAGTCCTGGACGGTCAGGTGCCGGCCCTGCGCCCAGGCGCCCGATCCCAGGGCGAGGAGCAGGGGCACCAGGGCGGATCGCGCAGCAAAAGACATGGTCGCATCCTCAAGATGGCGGCCTCTCGCGAAGCCAGCCTCGAAGGTATCCCACCTGCCCACCGGGAAGCCATCCCCGGGGCTTCCCACGTATCCTGGATCACCGAGGAGGGTCCCATGGGACGCATGAAGAGCGAACCCCCCAAGAAGTACCGCGAATTCGTCGGCCGATTCCCCAAGCTGGCGGAAGCCTGGGACGCCCTCCACGAAGCTGGAAGCACCGGCCCCCTGGATGAGCGCACCCAGCGCCTCGTGAAGCTGGCCGTGGCCATCGGCGGCCTGCGGGAGGGTGCGGTCCACGCCAGCGCCCGCAAGGCCCTCGACCTGGGCATCTCCCCCGAGGAGCTGGAGCAGGTGGTGGCCCTGGCGGCCGGAACCATCGGGATGCCGGCCTCCGTCGCCGCATTCACCTGGGTGCGGGACGTCACCCACAAGACCGAGCCGACCCAGCCCCGGGACTGAGGCCCGCCCCGCCGGGGCGCCACCCTCGCACCACGAGGCTTTTGGGGTATCATGCGGCGGATGCGGGCCAGTCCCGTTCCCAGGGGGGATCCATGCTCTTCCGCGCGCGCCTCGCCCTGCTCCTCCTGGCCGCCATGGCCCTCCGGGCCCAGGTGGATCCGGCCCAGTTCCAGGCCCTCCAATGGCGCATGATCGGCCCCTTCCGGGGTGGTCGGGTTCTGACGGTGAGCGGTGTGCCCGGGCATCCGGACCGCTTCTGGTTCGGCGCCGTGGACGGCGGCGTCTGGGAGACGGAGGACGCCGGCCGGACCTGGCAGCCCCGCTTCGACGGCCAGCCCACCCAGGCCATCGGCGCCCTGGCCGTGGCCCCCTCGAACCCGGACGTGGTCTACGTCGGGACCGGCGAGGCGGACATGCGCTCGGACATCACCCAGGGGGACGGGGTGTACCGGACCACGGACGGGGGGCGCACCTGGCAGTCCCTAGGCCTGGCGGACACCCAGCAGATCGGGCGCATCCTGGTGGACCCCCGGAATGCCGACCGGGTCTTCGTCGCTGCCCTGGGCCATCCCTACGGGCCCAACGGCGAACGCGGCGTGTTCCGCAGCCTGGACGGCGGCCGGACCTGGACCAAGGTCCTGGGCCCCGACGACGCCACCGGCGCCATTGACCTGGCCTTCCAGCCCGGCGATCCGGACGTGCTCTACGCGGCGCTCTGGCAGACCCGGCGGACGCCCTGGAGCATCTACCCGCCCCTGGAAGGGCCCGGTTCCGGCCTCTGGAAGTCCACGGACGGCGGGAGCCACTGGACCCGGATCCAGGGAGGCGGCTTCCCCGCCCGCGTGGGCCGCGTGGGCGTGGCCCTGTCCGACGCAGCGCCCCGGCGCGTGTACGCCCTGGTGGACGGGCCCGAAGGGGGGCTCTACCGCTCCGAGGATGGCGGGGCGCACTGGCGGCGCCTCAGCTCCGATCCCCGCATCTGGGCGCGGGAGTGGTACTTCGGCCGGATCACAGCGGATCCCTCCGACCCCGACCGGGTCTACGTCATGAACACCATCCTGCTCCGCTCCGACGACGGGGGACGGCACTTCGTCGCCTGGAGCGGGGACATCACGGGCGACGACTTCCACGAGCTGTGGATTGACCCGAAGGATCCCCGGCGCCAGATCGTGGGGTCCGACCAGGGGGCCCAGGTGACGCTCAACGGCGGACGGACCTGGAGTTCCCGCCTGAACCAGCCCACGGCCCAGATCTACCACGTGGCCACGGACCGGGGCTTCCCCTACCGGGTCTACGGGGCCCAGCAGGACTCGGGGGCCGTGGGCATCCCGAGCCTCACCACCTTCCACGGGACCCTCAGCATGGAGCAGTTCCACGAGCTCACCGTGGGGGGCGAGGCCGGCATGATCGCCCCGGACCCGGATGATCCGAAGGTGGTCT
>DAIDKC010000019.1 GCA_027451045.1 Holophagaceae bacterium
ATCCGACCGGAGCGCAGCGAAGGGAGGATAGGGCGGAATCGCCGAAGGCGATTGCCGCCCGGAGGGCGAGGGGCGGAGCCCCGAGTCAGGCTGACCCTCGACGGCCTCAAGGCCCCCGATTCCGCGAAGTAGACCGGCAGGTGCCCGCTTCGTTCATGGGGGATACGCTGGAGGCAGGAGGCACCATGCGCCACGCCGGACGGCTTGCGGTCCTGGGGCTGCTGCTCGCAACCCTCAGTCTTCCCCTTCGGGCGGACCTCCGCCCCAAGGGACCCGTGACCCCGGTGGAGATCAATGAACTCGGCCAGGTCATCGTGAAGGTCCGCCTGTCCTCGAAGAAGCCGGGCGTGGCCGACCGCGACTTCCGGTTCATCTTCGATACGGGCGCGACGTATTGCGTGGTGGATGACTCCGTTCCGGCGGATTTCTTCTGGGAAGAGCCCGCCCAGGCAGGAGGCGGGGCGACCGTCACCACGGACGCGACCCAGAAAAAAGTCCCCACCCGAATCGTGAGCCTGAAGCGCCTCCAGATCGGAGGCATGGTCCGCGAGGACCTCATGGCGTATCGCATGAACCTGAAAGGCACCATGCTCGGACACCTGCAGGATGATCCCGTGGATGGCATCCTTGGCATGAATGCCCTGCGGGGAACGCGGTTCGTGCTGGACCCCATCGCCCGCGACATCCGCTGGTGGCAGGACATTCCGGGCTTTCAGCTCCCCCTGGCCATGAGTGGAAGCCCCT
Source organism: Holophagaceae bacterium (assembly GCA_027451045.1). Classification (GTDB taxonomy): domain Bacteria; phylum Acidobacteriota; class Holophagae; order Holophagales; family Holophagaceae; genus Geothrix. Next base: position 745 of record DAIDKC010000019.1, read on the forward strand.
ATTTGACCGTGAAGGTGGGGAAAACGGACGTGTCCTGCATGCTCGACACCGGTGCAAGTGGAGGCTTCCAGATGCCGGGTTCTGCCTCGCCTTCGGAGCACCCCAAGCCGTTCCTTTTTGCGGGGGCCTCGGGACAGATCGTCCAGGGCGAGACGATCCAGGTGGATCAGCTGACGGCCGGAGGCAAGGGCTGGCCGAAGGTGCCCCTGGATCTGTTCAAACCCGGGGAAGGCTCCGCCACCCTCGGCCAGGACGTCCTCTGCGCGGCGCCCTTGGGCCTGGACTTCATTGGCAAAACGCTCACGTTCACCCTGGATGCCCAAGGCCACCTGCCCTACCGACACTCGCCCCGGCGTGCGCCCCTGATCTGGGATCGGCGGCCGACCGGGACCTGTCTCCGGGTGTGGGCAGTCCCCCCTGGCAGCCGCTGGGCCAAGGCCGGCCTCCAACAGGGCGACGAGGTCCTGGCCATCGGGTCCCTGTCGGGCCAAGCACTCACGATGCGGGCCGCCCAGGCCCTCTCGGGCCGGGAGACACCCCTCCCCTGGCGGATCCGGAGGAAGGGAACGGACCGGGTGCTGGACGTGCCTGGTCCGGCCGGGTCAGGCCGGTAGCCCTCTCCGGCCCCTCGCTCACTTCAGCGTGAACACCACCGCAGCCTGGGCCTTCCCGCCCTCGCGCACCTGGAAGACCCGGGCGGGATCCACCTTGCCGGCCCCCAGCAGCCAGGCGATCACGCCCTTGGCGCGGGCCTCCGCCAGGGCATCGAGGGCGGCGGGGGCCACCTTGAGGGTGTCCATCAGGCGGCCTGCCATCTCGGCGGGAGGCGGCGGGGGAGGCGCCGGAACCCCCTTCGGGAGCTTCGGGGCGGGGAAGGCGGTCCCGAACGCCACCTGGATCCAGTGGGTCCGTTCGCCGACGGGCACGGGGGCCCCGTCGTCGGCAAGGTGAAGGGCCGCCGCCCGGGTGCGGCTCAGGAGGGCCTCGAGTTCGGCTTCCCGGAGGGCGGCGGTGTCCGCCACGGGATCAGCCTCCCCCTGAACCTCCAGGTTCAGGGCCGGCCGCTCCGCCAGAGCCTGGGCCAGAGCCTGGAGCCTGGCGGTGGCGGCGGCGTCCAGCGCGCCCGAGCCGGGGGTGAAGGCCACCTGGCTCAGGTCCCCGGCCCCGCCGCCGACAAGCTTGCCGAGCAGCGTGAACGGCGATGTGGCCACCTTGCCGAGCACGTTGAAGATGGCGTGCCACACGAGCTTCCCGTACTTGAAGTCGGGGTCGTCCAGGCTGCCGCGGATGGGCAGGTCCACGGCGATGACGCCGTGGCGGTCCCGCAGGAGGGCGAGGCCCAGCTTGACCGGGAGGTGCGTGGCCTCGGGGCTCTCCACCTTGTCCCCCAGGTAGAACTGGTCGAGCTTCACGAGGTTCTCGGCGTCCAGCTTCCGCGCCTGGATGCGCCAGCGGGCGTCCACGTCCAGCTTGCCCTTCCGCACGGCGTAGCCCAGGTACTTGCCGGTGTAGGGGGAGAAGTCCGTGAGGTCGGCGCCCTGGATCCTCAGGGTCACGTCCGTGTCCAGGTCGTGGCGCAGGGGCATGGCATGGCCCTGGATGGTGACGGGAGCCAGGCCCCCGGCCCGCCCGGTGAAGTCCACCTTCGAGGTGGCGTCGGGACGGCTGGAGAGGTCCAGGTAGCTGCCGTTCAGATCGCTGAGCAGGAGGGCGGCATTGGGTTGCACCGAGCGGTCCACGAAGCTGAGGCGGCCTCCGGCGATGTCGAGTTCCCGGATCGCGATGTCCGGCGCGGCGGCCGGGGTGGGCGGGACCGCGGAGGCCAGCACGCCGGCGGGCTGGGCGGGGGTGCCCTCCCGCAGGGCATGGGCCACGTTGGTGGTGCCGTCGGGCCCCACCACCAGCCGGCCCTCGGGGCCGGTCCAGGTCACCTTCCGGATCCCGCAGGCGAGGGGCTGGGTCCTCAGGTCCAGGCCCGCCAGCCGCAACCGCGTCCAGCGGATGAAGGGCTCGTTGAAGACCGTGTCGCGCATCTGGAAATCCCGGACCACCGCCTCGCCGCGGACGGTGGCCCCCTCCTGCCGGGTGCCCGCGAAGGAGAAGGCCACCCGTCCGTCGAAGCCCGCGGTGCCCCGATCCACCCGGGCATCCAGACTCCCGTCCAGGTAGGGGCCCCAGGGGGCGAGGGCCAGGGCCTCCGCCCTGAGGGCCAGGTCGCCGGCCGGCTTCAGGGGGAAGAGCTTGCCGTCGGCCCTCAGGCTTCCGCCCCCGAGGTCCAGGGAAAGGGCGAGGGTCGCCGGGACGGCGGGATCCAGGCTCAGGTCCGACAGGCGGCAGTCCACGTGCTGCGCCTGGGCCGTCACGGGCCGGGCCAGGTCCTCGTCGTCCCAGTCCACCTGGAAGTCCGCGAGATCCAGGCGGTGGAGTTCCAACCTCAGGGGGCGCTCGTCCTTGGCCTTCGGCCGGGGCTTCGGCTTGAACATGCGGGCGAGATTGAAGGCACCGTCCTTGCCCCGCTGGATCCGGACCGTGCCGCCCCGGGCGGAGATGGTCCCGATCTCCACGGAAGGCGCCAGCAGGTCCGCCTTCCCGTCCTGCAGGTCGAGGGCCGGGAGCTCCACGGCGGGCGCGGCGGCGCCGGGCTCCGCCACCGCCAGGTTCCGGAGCGCCAGCTCCAGGTGCGTGAGGTCGAACCGGTGGTGTCCGGGGGCCCACTCGAAGCGGTAGGCGGCCCGCACCGTGGCGGTGCCGCGCCGGATCTCGGTGGACAGCTGCTCCTGTTCGTAGGGGCGGTACTTGGGCAGCTGGAGGTTCTCCAGGGCGATGTGGCCGGTGGACACGAAGGGCTCGAACCCGATCTCCCCTTTCCAGACGAGATGCTCCTTGGCCTCCGTCCAGGCATCCAGGGCATAGCCGCTCTGGTGTCCCACCTGGGTCCGGATGCCCTCCACCTGGAGGTCCACGGGGCCCAGGTCGGTCCGGAAGGGCACGGCGGTGGTGCGGTCCTCGAAGGCGAGGCGCGCATCACGCAGCTGGAAGAGGCCGACAGCCACCGTCCATGCCGAGGGGCTCGGGGCGGACTTGGCCCCCGGCTGCTCCAGCAGATCCTGGAAGTTCAGCCGGCCTCCGGGATCCAGTACCGTGCGCACGGAGAGGCCGTCCAGCTCCACCCTTGAGAAGCCCGCGGTCCGCGCCATCAGCGGCCAGAAGCGGGCGTTCACGTAGAGGCGCCGGAGGGTGATCCACGGGCTGCCGTCCCGGTTGGGGATCCGCAGGCCCTCGCAGGTCAAGGCGAGGTTGAAGGGATTGAAACGCACCCGCGCCAGCGAGGCCTGCCGGTGGGTGGCCCGGGAAAGCGCACGCTCGATCCGGCCCCGGACGAGGCCGGGCACCAGGAGGAAGCCCGCCAGGATCCACAGCGCGTAGAGCCCCGCCAGCGCCAGGAGCAGGCGGCGGTGTCGGCGGAGAAAGGCCTGGAGTACGGCTGAGAGGGGCATGGCAAAAGCATAGACCCATCCACCGCCTGTGATTCAGGCCACAACCCATCCAGGCACCCGAATGGAAGGGGACTATCCTCCCCCTGTCGCGGGGCCGCCAGGACTGCCACCCATCCGAGCGTGTCGGCGCTCCGCTGGACCGAAAGGCTGTGTCATGTCGCCACGCCGCATCGTCATCCTGGGGGCCGCCGGGCGCGACTTCCACAACTTCAATACCGTGTACCGGGACAATCCCGCGTACCAGGTGGTGGCCTTCACCGCCACCCAGATCCCCGACATTGCGGGCCGCCGCTATCCTGCGGCGCTCGCCGGCAAGCTCTACCCCCAGGGCATCCCCATCGTGGACGAGTCCGAGCTGGTGGCCCTCATCCAGCGGGAGAAGCCCGATGCTGCCGTCTTCTCCTACTCCGATGTGCCCCACGCCACCGTGATGCACCTGGCCAGCCTCTGCATCGCCCAAGGCTGCGACTTCGAGCTGCTGGGGGCGGACAAGACCATGATCAAGTCCTCCAAGCCCGTCATCGCCGTCACGGCCGTCCGCACCGGCGCGGGCAAGAGCCAGACCACCCGCTACCTCAGCAACATCCTCAAGAAGCTCGGCAAGAAGGTGGTGGCGATCCGCCATCCCATGCCCTACGGCGACCTCGCCCAGCAGGCCTGCCAGCGGTTCGCGGACTACGGGGACCTCGACAAGCACAAATGCACCATCGAGGAGCGCGAGGAGTACGAGCCGCACATTGACAACGGCTTCGTGGTCTACGCGGGCGTGGACTACGAGCAGATCATCCGCAGCGCCGAGCAGGAGGCCGACGTCATCCTCTGGGACGGCGGCAACAACGACCTGCCCTTCTACCAGAGCGACCTCCACATCTGCATCGCCGATCCCCTGCGGCCCGGCCACGAGATGGGCTACCACCCCGGCGAGGCCAACTTCCGCCGCGCCAGCGTCATCCTGATCAACAAGTGCGACAGCGCGAAGGAGGCGGACATCAAGGCCATCGAGGAGAACGCGGCCCTGGTGAACCCCAAGGCCCGCGTCATCCGGGCCAACAGCCCCGTGGCCTGTGCCGATCCCGGCAAGGTGAAGGGCCGCCGCGCCCTCGTGATCGAGGACGGCCCCACCCTCACCCACGGCTCGATGTCCTACGGCGCCGGAGTGGTGGCCGCCAAGGCCGTGGGGGCCCACGAGATCGTGGACCCCACGCCCTACGCCGTGGCCTCCATCGCCGGCACCTACCGGAAGTACCCCAACGCCCGGGGCATCCTGCCGGCCATGGGCTACGGCGAGGCCCAGGTGAAGGACCTCGAGGCCACCATCGAGGCCACTCCCTGCGACGTGGTGCTCAGCGCCACCCCCATTGACCTCACCCGCATCCTGAGGGTCACCAAGCCGATGACGCGGGTCCGCTACGACCTCGCCGAGATCCGCGAGGGACAGCTGGAGGCGGAGGTGCGCAAGGCGCTGGGCCTGTAGGAGCGCGTGTCCAGACCGGGAGGGGGCCCACACCCCCCTCCCGATTCGGTACCCTGGGGAGGGAGGTTTCATGGCACGCCTGTTCGCACCCCTCACCCTCCGCGGGATCACCCTGCCCAACCGCATCGCGGTCTCGCCCATGTGCCAGTACCAGGCCGTGGACGGCCTGGCGCAGGACTGGCATCTCGTGCACTACGGCGGGCTGGCCCAGGGCGGCGCCGGCCTGGTGGTCACCGAGGCCACGGCGGTGGCGCCGGAGGGACGCATCAGCCCGGACGACCTGGGCCTCTGGAGCGACACCCAGGCCGAGGCCCTGGCCCGGATCACCCGCTTCATCGCCTCCCAGGGGGCCGTGCCCGCCATCCAGCTGGCCCATGCCGGCCGGAAGGCCTCCAACCCGGCGCCCTGGAAGGGCAGCGGCAGCCTCCCACCCGCGGCTGGAGGCTGGGTCCCGGTGGCGCCCAGCGCCCTGCCCTTCGACGCGGGCTGGACGACGCCGCTGCCCCTCGACGCCGCAGGCCTCCAGGGCGTCGTGCGCGCCTTCGTGGACGCCGCCCGGCGGGCGCTGGCCGCGGGCTTCCAGGTGGCCGAGATCCACGCCGCCCACGGCTACCTGCTGCACCAGTTCCTCTCGCCCCTGACCAACCGCCGGGAGGATGCCTACGGCGGGAGCTTCGGGAACCGCACGCGGCTCCTGCGGGAAGTGGCCGCCGCCGTGCGGGAGGCGTGGCCCGAGCGCCTGCCCCTCCTCGTGCGCCTCTCCGCCACGGACTGGACGGAAGGCGGCTGGGATCTCGACCAGACCCTCGCCGTGGCGAGGGACCTGAAGGGGCTCGGCGTGGACCTGGTGGACTGCTCCTCCGGCGGCCTCGTGCCCCGGGCCGAGATCCCCCTCGGGCCCGGCTACCAGGTGCCCTTCGCCGCCCGGGTCCGCGCCGAGGCTGGGATCCCCACCGGCGCCGTGGGCCTCATCACGGCTCCCGAACAGGCGGAAGACATCCTGGCCCAGGATTCGGCGGACCTGGTGCTGCTGGGCCGCGAGCTGCTGCGGAATCCCCGCTGGCCCCTCGCCGCGGCCCAGGCCCTGAAAGCGGAAATCCCCTGGCCCGCCTCCTACGCCCGCGCAGCCCGAGGGTCCGTACCCGTCCGCTAGCCCTGCCTGGCCGCCTTCTGCGCAGCCAGGTAGGCCAGGTGCCGCCGCCTGTTCTCGAGGATTTCGGGCCGCACCTGGGCCGCGTCCCCGGACAGGAGGCGCGCCACCGGACGACCGGCCCCGAAGTGTTCGCGCACGATCTCCGGGACATCGGCCACCTGGACCCTCGAATACCAGACCCCCTCCGGGTAGACCACCAGGTTGGGCCCGCGCTCGCACAGCCCCAGCGAGCCGGACGTGGTGACCTGCACTTCGTCGCCGAGCCCAGCCCTGGCGATCTCGGCGCGCAGGGCCTCGAGCACCGCGGCCGATCCGTTGGCGCTGCAGCAGGGCAGGCCATCCGGCTTCTCCTGGGTGCAGACGTAGACGTGGTATCGGAATGGTTCCATCGGCCCCTCCCGGGCGCCATGCTACCAAAGCCGCGCCCTCCCCGCCCCGCTCCCGGGCGGCCGGCGGGCCGACAAGACCTCGTGCAGGACCGACCCCCGGCCCTATGATGGGGGGATCCACTCCCGACCAGCCAGAGGAACGGCCGCCATGGGGCATGTTCGCGCACGGACCAGTTCCAGCCGAAGGCCAGAGGGCTCCGGGAGGTTCAGGTGAGGTTCCGGACGCGCATCCAGCTGCTGGGCCGGACGGTGGCCTGGCGCCTGACCTGGCGCCGGTGCGACCCGCTGGACGGCATCCGGGTGCCGGGGAACCCGCGCTTCGTCACCCCCGATGAAGCCGCGGCACGGATCCCGGACGGGGCCGTGGTGGCGATGTCGGGCCTGGGCGGGAACGCCCGGGCCTCCATCGTCTACTGGGCGGTGCGGCGGCGGTTCCTCCGGACGGGCCATCCTGCGGGCCTCACGGTGGTCACCGCCGGCGGAATCGGCGGGAGGGGCAGGGCCCCGGGCACGGTGGAGGAACTGGCAATCCGGGGTCTCTGCACGCGGTTCATCTCCGGGCATCTCGAGACCTTCAAGGGGATGCTGAAGCTGGCGGAGAGCGGGGATCTGGAACTGCACACGCTGCCCCAGGGCGTCGTGGTGCGGCTGCTGGAAGGCCAGGGTCGGGGGATCGCCAGCCTGGTCGCGGACACGGGGACGGGCACCTTCCTTGATCCCCGGACGGGGCGGGGATCCGCCTGCCAGGAGGGGCGCAGGCCTGGACTCATCCAGGTTGACGGCGGCCACCTCCGCTTCACCCTGCCGCCGGTGGACGTGGCCATCTTCAACCTGCCTGCCGCGGATGCGAAGGGGAACCTGTATGCCCGGGGCGCCGCGATGATCGCCGAATGCCGGGAACTGGCCCTGGCCGCCCGCCGGAACCGCGGGACCGTCATCGCCAACGTCGGCCGGCTGGTGCCGGAGGCCCCCGACGAGGTCTTCCTCCCCGCGGAGGCCGTGGACGCCATCGTGCTCCATCCCCGCACCGAGCAGACCGCCCTGGCGCCCCACGTCCGCTCCTGGTCCATGTTCACGCCGGAGAGCGACCTCCCCGCCGGCGAAGGGCTGGCGCGGGCCCGCTTCGTCAACCGGATCGTCGGCATCACCCCGAAGCGGAGCCGCCTCGACGAAGCCCTGGCGCGCCTGGCCGCGACGCGGTTCACCGCGGAGACCCGGCCGGGGGCGTGGGCGAACATCGGCGTGGGCCTGCCCGAGGAGGTCTGCCGCGTGGTGCAGCTCTCCGGGCAGGAGGACCGGGTCACCTTCTTCACCGAGAGCGGCGCCGTCGGCGGGATCCCGGCACCTGGGATCTATTTCGGCGCCGCCCTCTCCCCGGAGCGCCTGGTCAGTTCCGCCGAGGTGTTCCGCCTGAGCCGCGAGCGCCTGGACGTGGCGGTCCTCGGGATGCTGGAGGCGGACTCCGAGGGGAACGTGAACGTCTCCCAGCGGGGCCCGGGGCTCCTCCAGTCCGTCGGTCCAGGGGGCTTCATGGACTTCGCCGAGGCGGCCCACACCATCCTGTTCGTGGGCGCCTGGATGGCAGGGGGCAAGCTGGCCCTGAGAAACGGCCGGGTCCGCATCCTCCGGAAGGGCCGGCCGAAGTTCGTGGACCGCGTGGGGGAGATCACCTTCTCGGGGACCCAGGCGTTGCGGGCCGGCAAGCGTGTGTTCTACTGCACCCACGTGGGGGTCTTCCAGTTGACGGAGCGCGGCATGGAGCTGCAGGAAATCATGCCCGGCCTGGATCCCCTGCGGGACATCGTGCAGGCCGTCCCCATGCGGGTGCTCCTCCCGCCCGCCGGCCGGGTCCCGGTGGTGGCGGCTCCGGTAGTCACCGGACTCGGCTTCCGGCTTGGCGGGGAGGGCGCATGAACGGTTCCTGGACCGCCACCCCCCTCCGCCGGGGGGACTACCTCGCGCACCAGAAGCGGGGCGGGCGGTCCGCCCTTGGCGTGCTGCCCATCCATTACCCGAAGCCCCTCCTCACGGCCTTCAACCTCCTGGCCCAGGAGATCTGGGGCCCTCCGGGACCTCCCCGCGGCGGGGCCTCGGGCCGGATCCAGACCTACGTCTGCGCCGTGGTCCGGAACGCCATGGCCTTCCTCGTCTCCGAGCAGGCCGCGGGGCTCGACGCGCTGCTCTTCCCCCACACCTGCGATTCGATCCAGGGCCTGGCTACGCAGATCACCGACCTCGGCGGCTGGAACCGGCCCTCCTTCGTGTTCCAGCCCCCCAGGCTGGCCATCCGGGACAGCGCCCGCCGGTTCCTGGACCAGGAACTCCGGTCCCTCGCCGGGGAATTGGCCGCCTGGACCGGGCAAGCACTCACGGAGGCCCGCCTGGCCTGGGCGCTGGACCTCCACGGGGAGATAGACGCGCTGCGCCTGTGCCTCCTGGCATCCCGCGCCCGGCTGCCCTGGTCCGATCCGGAGCTGTACGCCCTCCTCCGGCGTGGCGAGTGGCTCTGGCCCGAGGACCACCTCCTGGAGCTTCGCGCCGCCTGCCAGGCGCTGGCGGAAACGCCCGTCCAGACCGGCCTTCCGATCCTGGTCACGGGGTACGTGCCGGAACCTCCGGGCATCCTGGCCGCCCTTCAGGAGGCCGGGGCCTTCGTGGCCGCCGACGACTACGCGGCCGTGGGCCGACGGGTGCCCCGGGCCCGTTCCGCCGGTCCGGTGGACCCCTGGGCCCGTCTGGCCGAGCGCCAGCTCGCCCATCCTCCCTGCCCAACCCAGGGCGGACCCCAGGGTGAACGGATGGAGCATCTGCTCCGGCTCGCCTCGGAATCCGGGGCCCGGGGCGTCCTGGTCCACCTCCAGACCTTCTGCGAGCCCGAGAGCTTCGACGTGCCGGCGATCCTGCGGGCCTGCTCGGGCCGCGGGCTTCCGGTGCTGGTGCTGGGAGGCTAACTGGTGGCTGGGCTCTCCGGCCAGACGGAGACCCGGATCGAGGCCTTCGTGGAGCTGCTCCACCAAAGGGGGAGGGGGTGATCCGCCGCCTCCAGTACGCCCTGGCCGGGGCCGTCGTGGGCCCGCTCCTGCTGCGGGCCCAGCGCCTCCGTGCGCCGCGCCGTCAGCGCGCTGCGGGCGGGCCCTTCGGCCCGCCGCTGGAGTCCACCCGGATGCTCAAGGACCTGATGAGCCGGCACTACTACCAGGGACGCTACGCCGATGGAGCGGTACCGGTGGCCTGGGTGACAAGCGGGTTCCCGGTGGAGCCCCTGCGAGCCCTCGGCTTCCACACGGTCTATCCGGAGAACCATGCGGCCA
>DAIDKC010000020.1 GCA_027451045.1 Holophagaceae bacterium
AAAAGCATTGCCGGCACAGCGCTACAATAATATCCCAAAATTTACCAGCAACAAATATTTACATGAAGATGAAAGGTAAAATCCATTTAGGCAAAACAGCCACCAGCAGAACGAGAAGAGCCACCTGCAGTCGAAGCCAGGCGTCTGTTGGGATTTTTCGGGATTCAGAAGCAGAGGACCGGACCATGGACCTAGCCTGACAGGCCTCACGCAAGGACGGGAGGGTGCGATCCGAGGCGGATCCCACAGGGAATCCAGAGCCGCCAGCCGGGTGCCCCATCGCGTCAGGCATTTGACCCGATGCGACCATCGCCTTGCCCGAGCCCCCGGCATCCGGGGTACGCCGCCCCAGGAAACCCTTGGCAGCCCGGCCCGATCGGCCTATTCTCCTTCCATCCTCCACCCCTGGCACGAGACTTGAAACCCAGGCTCGGCCCTAACCCAAGGAGACGCCCATGAAGAAGCAGTCCGGCTTCACCCTCATCGAGTTGCTGCTGGTGCTCGCCATCATCGGCATCATCAGCGCCATCGCCATCCCCGCGCTGCTCAGCCAGCGCGCTCGCGCCCGGGACAAGGCGGCCACGGACAACTGCGTCAGCCGCGTGGGTGATCTGGTCGGCCAGTGGGACAAGTTCCGCGAGGACGGCCTTTCACCTGCCAATGCCATCACCAGCATGCAGAACTACCTGAAGGCGACGGGTGGCGCGGATCATAACCCCTGGTCCGGCACCGGCGGCGCGCCGGCTTCCGCATTCAACGCCACTTTTGCCACAGTGGCGGGCACCACGGCCAGCACCTTCGCCACTAACCTCGCAGCCACTGCGGTTGCGGGCAAGATTGGCCAGGTCCAGTTCGGCTATGTGCTGCCCACGGCCTCTGGTGCCCCCGGGTTCTTCGGCGCGGCAGTGTACGTCCAGCAGATGATTGACAACAGTCACACCGTCACCAAGGTTTCGAGCCTGGAATAAGCTATTCGCCACTGCCCTGAACGGGGGGCCCTAGGCCCCCCGTTCCTTGCATGGAGGTCGCGTGTCCGCTGCCCGACGATTCCGCCTGCTGGCGCCATTCCTGGCTGGAACCTGCGTTCTGGCGCTGAGCCTCGCCATGCTCTGGGCCTACTACCAGGGGCCCATGGTGGGCCTTTCGGGATTCGTGGCAGACGGTCTCCATAACCCGACAGCGCTGGCTTTCGCCCGTCGCCTTCTCCTGCGCGAAGTCCTGCCCCTCTACCTGGGAGCGGCCATCCTGCTGTGGCTGCTGTCCCTGGCCTGGGGCGCCCTCTTCGACCGGGCCTGGGGCCGGGATTGGGGGTTCGGAACGGCCTTCGGCCTCACCCTGGCGGCGTTCGGCTGGATCCACCTGCTGCTCTGGTGGCGCGTCCCCACGGCCCTCTGGGTCATCCCCGTGGTCCAGCACCTTCCCTTCTGGCTGGATTTCCCGCTCCTGGTGCTGGTCATGGTCGGCCCCGTGGCCCTGATGGCCCGCCGGCGGTGGGGCGCCCGGGCCTGGGTCGTGGTTCCAGGGTGGCTCCTGCTCTGGAGCCTCGTGGGCCAGGCGCCTCTGGTCCTGGGTCGCAGGATCCACAAAGATCCATCGCACCGGCACCCGGTGAAGGTGCTTCTGCTTGGGATTGACGCCCTGCGCCCCGATGTGGCCGAGGCCCAAGGCTTGGCAGGCTGGTCTGGCACGCACTTCCCCAACGCCTACACCATGGTGCCGGCCACACGCCTGTTCTACAGCATCCTCTGGGGAGGGGATCCCGCCCAGTTCTCCTTGGCCCAGGCGATTCCATCCATGGACGAATTGGAAGGACGGTTGCCCTACTCGCTGCTCGAAGCCTACCGGGCCAAGGGGCTGAAGGTACGCTTCTACATGGACGACGGGGGCACCATCGGACTGGCAGGCCGAGCAGCCAGCCTATTCGACGAGACAGCCATGCCGGCAGCCGGGTGGGAAAATTTTGTCAATTCAAATCTGGCGGTCCACCTCCCCTTCTACGCGAGCTGGATGGACGCTTTGCGCGTCTTCCCGTCCACCAACCCATGGGCTGGGTTGGCTGACGGCCTCCGGGAAACCATCGAGCGCGGCCGGGGTGCGGATCTGGTGATGTTCCACACCTGTCATCTGCACCAGCCGATCTTCCTGAGCCGCCCCGAGCTTGAGGACATTCACCACTGGTGGACCCTGAGCCCCCTCGATCTTCGACCCATCGCCGGGCTCCCCTTGGTCACGGAAGCAGATCTCGCCAACACCGACCCGAGGCGCGACCCCATGCTCGCCTACGAGATCCGAGTCCGCCATCTGCTTGCAGCGTGGCACCCCATCTGGGAAGCACTCGCCAAAGATCCAGATTACGCCCAAGCTACCCGCGTGATATTTGCCGACCATGGCGAGCGCTTCTACCACGTCACGCCCACGCTGCAGCTTCAGGGCACCCACGGCTATGACCTGGACCCCTGGGAACTGCGGATCCCATTCCTTGTTGCGGGCCCAGGATTCAAAGACGGAACTGGGACGACGCGAGCTGTCAGCACCCTGGAGCTGCGGAATGCGGTCGCTGCGCGCCTCCTGCAAGGGCAGCCCATCCTTCCGACCAGCTTCGGAACTCTGCCTTTCGCGCCGGTGCGCTATCACACCCTGCGAACCGACTTCCTGCGGCCTGATCCCAAGGGCATCCATTTCCAGTGTGACGATCCCAAGAAGCTCGTGGCCGGTGCGGCGCTCCTGCCCCACGGCATTTGGGTCATGCGCTTCCAAGCCCCTTTGGCCGAACGTGAAAAGTCCCTCAGTGTGGCCAAGGCTGTGGGGGACCACCTGGATGTTTACAAACCCCTTGTAGGCGGGGGCGCCTATCACTTCGCCTACGACGGCTACCAGTTGAAAGCCGTAGAAGCTCTTGACGAAACAGCTTTCCAGAAGGTGCGGGCCGAAATAGACGGGGAATACCTGCGCCCAATCCCCGCCCTCGAGAACGCCAAGGCGACCCAGGCCCCGTGAGGGGCCCGGGTCGCAGGCCTACTTGTTGTAGGTCGGATCCAGGGTGATGGCGCCGGTCTGGTCGGCGGTGAGCACGGTGGCGCTGCCCACGAAGGGGTCCGTCACCGTGATCGTGTATCCCAGCCCCCCGTTGGTGACCTTGACCTGGTAGTTCATCTGGGTGGCGTTCTTCATGTAGATCGTAGGCAGGAAGGTGGACACGCTGGGCACGCCGTTGGTCCAGGTGACCGTGGTACCCGAGGCGCCGTAGAGGCCATTTTCCGATTTCTGGGTCTCCAGGGCCATGGCCAGCGCCTCGGTATTGGCCTTGGCATCCCCGATGACCCGGGCCCGGCGCCGCTGCCCCAGGTAGGCGGGGATGGCGATGGCGCTGAGGATGCCGATGATGGCCAGCACCAGGAGGAGTTCCACGAGGGTGAAGCCGCGGGTGCGGGAGGGAAGGTGCGCGGAACGGACCATGACAACCTCCGGAGGTGGGAAAAGCATAGCAAGGGGCGTGCGCGAAGGCGGGGACCCGCGCCGCGGATCAGCCTTGGGCGGCTTCCTCCGCCTGACGCTTCAGGGCGCGCACCATGCCGGGGAAGATGAATCGGTGGAAGGGCAGGACGGAGTACCAGTAGAGCAGGCCGGAGAGGCCGCGGGGGTCGAAAAAGGCGGTCTGCTCCAGGCGGGAGCCGGCGCCTTCGGGACGCACCTGGAACTGCAGCCAGGCGTGGCCCGGCAGCTTCATCTCGGCCCGCAGGCGCAGGAGACGCCCGGGTTCGAGGGCCTCGACCCGCCAGAAGTCCACGGGATCCCCCACCCGGAGGTTCCGGGGGTGCCGCCGCCCGCGGCGCATGCCCACGCCGCCCGCCAGCCGGTCCATGATCCCCCGGATCTGCCAGAGCCAGTTCCCCGCGGGCCAGCCCGCCTCGCCCCCCAGGGCGCAGCAGGCGCGGAAGACCTCGTGCGGGGGGGCCTTGACGTGCCGGTGGTGGCGCTCCAGGAGAAGGCCCTCGTGGGTGGCCAGCTCCCGGCCTTCGGGGCCGCCCGCCAGCCCCGTGGCCCAGGTGGTCTCCACGGCATCCTGGTCCAGGCGCTGGAGGGCCAGGTCCAGGGCCTCCCGGTATCCCATGGGGCGGACCTGGAAGGCGGCCAGGGCCCGGGTGTCCCGCACCACCACCTCCGTGGCCAGGCCTTCCACCAGGGGCCCCGCCAGGGCCTTCGGGATGGGCGTCACCAGGTCCACCCAGTGGATGGAGAGGCGCGGGAACGGGACGTCCATGGGGAGGATGATCCGGGGCAGCCCCCGGGCTTCCGCGTACCCGAGCATCATCTCCCGGTAGGTGAGGATGTCCCGCCCGCCGATCTCGTAGATGCCCGCCAGATCGGGATGCGCCAGGGCCTCCAGGAGGTAGGCCAGCACGTCCCGGATGCCGATGGGCTGGCAGCGGGTGTTCACCCAGCGGGGCGTGATCATGAGGGGCAGGCGCTCCGTGAGGTGGCGGATCATCTCGAAGCTGGCGCTGCCGCTGCCGACGATGACCGCCGCCCGGAATTCCAGCACGGGCACGCCCGTGGAGGCGAGCACCTCGCCCACCTCCTGGCGGCTGGCCAGGTGCCGGCTCCGGAGGCGGTCCGGATCCCCCAGGCCGCCCAGGTAGAGGATCCGCCGGACGCCGGCCCCGGCGCAGGCCTCCGCGAAGGTGCGGGCCTGCTGCCGGTCCTTGAGGTGGAAATCCAGGTTCTTGTCCCCCATGGCATGGACCAGGTAGTAGGCCTGGTGCACGCCCTCCAGGGCCCGGGCCAGGCTCGCCGGGTCCGAGACATCCCCGGGCACCACCTCGACCCCCGGCCAGGCCCGGCCCGCCAGGCGCTCGGGGTTGCGGGCGAGGCAGCGGACCCGGTGGCCCGCCGCCAGGAGGCGGGGCACCAGGCGCCCGCCGATGTAGCCCGTGGCCCCCGTGACCAGCACCAGCGGCCGGCCCGGATCCATGCCCATGGCGCCGACGACCGGCGGGGGGAGCGGGGCGCTCATGCGGGCACCAGGTCCGCGAAGACGAACCCGTCCCGGGCGACCCCCTCGCCCCGGACCACCGGCACGGGATGGTCGTACATGGGGCCGTCCCAGGCGAAGGTATGGAATTCCCCCCGCTCGCCGCAGGGGTCCACCCCGGCAGGCAGGTCGGCCAGCAGCCCCTCGTCGAAGGCCCGCCCGGCGAAGGCGCCGTCGAGCTGCCGCGCATCCACGCAGGCCAGGGTCGCCTTGAGGCCGGCGGCGATCATCTCCCGGGCCAGGGACGCGGTGGGGCGCCCCCACAGGGGGAACAGCGCCTCCAGCCCGGTCCCGGCCAGGCGGGCCTCCCGGTAGGCCTTCACATCCTCCAGGAAGAGGTCCCCGAAGGCCACGGCCGTGATGCCCTCCCCCGCCGCCCGAGCCCAGGCCCCGGCCATGGCCGCCTCGTAGGCCTCGTTGGAGCAGGGCCAGGGCAGCGGCACCGGCCAGAGGGGCAGGGCCGCGGCCCGGGCCTGGGCCTCCAGGAGATCGGCCCGGACGCCGTGCATGGCCACCCGGTCGAACGCGCTGTTCAGGGTGGTGAGCAGGCCCGCCACCTCAACCTCCCCGGACATCCGCAGGATGTGCAGAGCGTAGGCCGCATCCTTGCCGCTGGACCAGCTGAGCAGCACGCGTCGGGGCATGAAGGGGGACTCCGTCGCTCCAGTATGCTCGTTCCTTCGGGGCTTCGCAAATCTTGACGAAAAAGGTAAACTTTCTCCGGGAGCCCGCCATGCCCAAGGTCATCAACATCGAACCCACCCCGAACCCTGATGCCCTGAAGTTCCTGGTGAACCCCGCGATCCTGAAGGGGGGGTCGCGCTCCTTCAAGGATTTCGGCGCCGCCGTGGGCGATCCCCTGGGATCGGCGCTGTTCGCCCTCGGGCGGGTGACCTCCGTCTTCTACATGGACCGCTTCGTCACCGTGAACAAGGAGCCTTCCGCGGAATGGAGCGACCTCATTGACCCCATCTGCGAGGCCATCGAGGACCTGAAGCTGCCCGAGGGCGCCGAGGGCGAGGGGCCGCGCCTGGCCGGTGGCGCGAGCGCGGACGAGAAGCTGGCCCGCATCAACGACCTGATTGACCTGCGCATCCGGCCCGGCCTCGCGGGGGATGGCGGGGGCCTGGAGGTGATCTCCTTCGACGGCCAGACCCTGGAGATCAGCTACCACGGGGCCTGCGGCTCCTGCCCTTCCGCCGCCACGGGGACCCTGCGCTACATCGAGGGCATGCTGCAGGAGGAAGTGGATCCGGCCATCCGGGTGGTGAGCTGGTAGGCGCCATGGCGGACGCCTGTGCCATCCAGGGCTGCGGGGAGGTTCCGCCGGACCTACCTTGGGGGAAACCCCGGGAGGGGAAAGTGGGGAGGAAGGGCAGGCGGGACCAGCCCCGGGCCAGGAAGACGGACCACCTGGCCGCCATGGCCGACCTTCTGGGCCGGGACAGCGCCGACCCGGCGCGGCTGTTCGAGCATTCCCTGGCGCTGCTCCGGGAGCGGCTGGGGGCGGAGCGGGCGCTGCTGACCCGGGTGACGGGACTGGGGCACGAAGTGTTCTGGTGGGCCGCCGGGGACGAGAAGGCGATGCACCGGGTCTTCGAGCAGCCGGAGAAGGGCTTCTGCGGATGGGTGATGTCCCATCCAGACCGGCCGCTGGTCATCCCTGATGCCGAGCAGGATCCCCTCTGGCGCGACAGTCCGGGGTTCCGGGACCTGGGCATCCGCGCCTACGCGGGGGTGGTGCTCCGGGAAGGGGAGCAGGTGGTGGGCACCCTCTGCATCCAGCACGACAAGCCGCTGCCCCTCGGCCGGGGCGCCCTCTCCCTCCTGCGGGCCCTGGGGCACCTCCTGGGCAAGACCCTCGAGGCGGAGCAGCTCAAGCAGGAGCTGGGGGCCACCCGCGACGCCCTGGAGCTCAGCAGCGCCGTGGTGCAGGACAGCGCCCTCCAGAGTGCACGCTCGGGCCTCCCCAACCGCCGCTACCTGGATGTCTGGGCCCGGGCCACGGTCTTCCTGGCCCGTCGCCGGAACGAGGCCATGGCCCTGGCGCTGTGGTCCCAGCCCATGGAACGGGGCCTGAAGGGCCGCCTCCAGACCCTTGCCGAGACCCTGAGGGGCGAGGACCTGCTGGTGGAGCACTCCAGCGACCACTACCTGCTGCTCATGCCCCACACAGCCCCGGACGGCGCGGAGATGCTGCTGGCACGGGCCCGGGCTGCGCTCGGCACCCACCCTGCGGGCGCCACCCTCTGGCAGCCCGACGGGGAGGACCTGGCTCTGGAGGGCGCCCTGCACCGGGTCGCCGGGGCGCTGGCCCGGGCCCGCGAGGAGGGCCGGGATCTGCTCTGGGTGCTGCCTTGAGCGGCCGCCCACCCGCATCCCCGAGGCCCGTGGGAAGATGGGATGCCCTAGATGTACCGGGCGCAGCCCGGTGGAGGAGGTGACTTTGGATACTCCGACCCTGGTGAGGGTGGCCCTCGAGGCCCTGGCCCCCGAGGCGGGCCCCGGCCGCGAGGATCTCTGCCACTGGTACGGCCTGATGCACCTGGGGCGGGTGCTGGACGACAAGGCCCCCAACTACCTCAAGCAGGCCATCGGCTGGTCCTACCACGCCCCCTGCGCGGGCCACGACGGCATCCAGCTCGCCCTGGGGCTGGCCTTCCGGGCGGGACGGGACTACCTCTTCCCCTACTACCGGGACCTGCTGACCTGTCTGGCCGCGGGCCTCACCCCGGAGGAGATCATCCTCAACGGCATCTCCAGGGCCACCGATCCCGCCAGCGGCGGCCGGCACATGAGCAACCACTTCGCCAAGCCCTCCATCGGCATCCAGAACGTGTCGAGCCTCACCGGCAACCACACCCAGCACGCGGTGGGCCTGGCCCGGGCGGTCAAGCGGTACGGGAAGGACGCCGTGGTGTTCAGCAGCCAGGGCGAGTCGTCGCTATCGGAGGGCTACTGCTACGAAAGCCTCAACGGCGCGGACCGGGAGCGCCTGCCCGTGGTCTTCGTGGTGCAGGACAACGGGTACGGCATCTCCGTCCCCAAGCGGGACCAGAGCGCCAACGCCGACCTCTGCGACAACTTCCGGGGCCTGTCGCACCTGCGGATCCTGAAGTGCGACGGGCTGGATCCCCTGGATTCCATGCGGGCCATGGACGAGGCTCTGGCCCATGCCCACAGCGGTGAAGGGCCGGCCATGGTCTACGCGCACTGCGTGCGCATCGGCAGCCACTCCAATTCGGACCGGCACGAGCTGTACCGGGACCCCGAGGAGCTGGCGGACGCCAAGCGGAGGGACCCCCTGCCCCGCTTCCGCACCTTCTGCCTCGAGCACGGCCTGACCGAGGACGAACTCCAGGCCATCGAGACCGACAACCGGGCCCGCTACCAGGCTGCCCACGACCGGGCCATGGCGGCTCCGAATCCCGATCCCGCCAGCATCCACGACTTCGTGATCCCCGAAGGCTGGGTCTCCGAGCAGTACCCCGACGGCACCCACCAGGCCGCCGGCGAGCCCATCAGCCTCATCACGGCCCTGAACCAGACCCTGAAGGAGGAGTTCCGAGCGAACCCGGACACCTTCCTCTGGGGCCAGGACATGGCCAACCGGGACAAGGGAGGCATCTTCAACGTCTCCAAGGGCATGCAGCAGGAGTTCGGCGAAGCCCGGGTGTTCAACGCCCCCATCGCCGAGGACTACATCGTGGGCACGGCCAACGGCTTCTCCCGCCTGGACGACCGGATCCGCGTGGTGGTGGAAGGCGCCGAATTCGCCGACTACATCTGGCCCGCCGCCGAGCAGATCGTGGAGTGCAGCCACGAGTACTGGCGCACCCTGGGCCAGTTCGCCCCCAACCTCACCATCCGCCTGGCCTCGGGAGGCTACATCGGAGGGGGCCTCTACCACTCCCAGAACGTGGAGGGCTGGCTCACCACCCTGCCCGGCATCCGGGTGGTGGTACCGGCTTTCGCCGATGACGCCGCCGGCCTGCTGCGCACCGCCCTCCGCAGCCGGGGAACCACCCTCTACCTGGAACCGAAATTCCTCTACAACGCCAAGATGGCCCATGCGGTGGTACCGCCGGACTTCGCCGTGCCCTTCGGCAGGGCCCGCGTCCGCCGGGAAGGCACGGACCTCACCATCCTCGCCTACGGCACCCCCGTCCACTTCGCCCTGGAGGCCGCGGCCAAGCTGGAGCAGGAGGGGAAGTCCGCCGAAGTGGTGGACCTCCGCAGCCTCAGCCCCCTGGACACCGAGGCCATCGTGCGGTCCGTGAAGAAGACCCACCGCGTGCTCGTCGCCCACGAGGACAAGGTCTTCGGCGGCTTCGGCGGGGAACTCGCGGCGATCTGCGCCTCCGAGTGCTTCCCCTGGCTGGACGCCCCCGTCGAGCGCGTGGGATCCACCTTCACCCCCGTGGGCTTCAACCGCATCCTGGAGCGGGCCGTCCTGCCCAATGCCGAGAAGGTGCTCGCGGCGGCGCGCAAGGTCCTCGCTTTCTAGGAGCAGTCATGCAATTCGGTCCCTGGGATGTCCAGATCGTCAGCGGCGGCACGTTCCGCCTGGACGGCGGTGCCATGTTCGGCACGGTGCCGAAGGTGGTGTGGCAGAAGCTCTACCCCGCCGACGAGGACAACCAGATCCTCATGGCCACCAACTGCCTGCTCATCCGCGGCGAGGTGGACGGGAAGCGCCACGTGATCCTGGTGGACAACGGCAATGGCGACAAGGAGAGCGACGACTTCATGGCCCGCTTCAAGTTCGAGGGCCGCGGCATCCTCGATGCGAATCTGGCCCGGCAGGACGTGAAGCCCGAGGACATCACCCTCTGCATCCTCACCCACCTGCACTTCGACCACGCCGGCGGCAGCACGCGGCTGGACGGCACGGGCCGCGCCGTTCCGAGCTTCCCCAACGCCCGCTACGTGGTGCAGGCCCGGGACCTGGCGGACGCCAAGCGGCCCCACCTACGGGTGAAGGCAAGCTACCTGTCCTGGAACTGGGAGGCCCTGGAAGCCGCGGGCCTGCTGGACACCGTGGAAGGCTCGGCCGAGCTGCTCCCCGGCATCTCGGTGCGCCCCGCCCCCGGGCACATCGCGGGCCTGCAGAACATCGTGGTGCAGGGCGGCGGGCGGAAGCTGGTCTACCTGGCGGACCTCATCCCCACGGCCCGCCACATCCAGCCCGCCTGGTGCATGGGCTACGACCTGGATGTCATCACCTGCGTCGCCGAGCGTGAAAAGGTGCTGGCCGAAGTGGCGGGCACCCCTACCCTCTGCGTCTTCGAGCACGATCCCGAGATCCCCTGCGGCACCGTGAGCCGGGATGCCAAAGGAAAGTACGCCGTGGTCCCCGTCCCCCTGTAGGCTGATCGCAAGCCTGCAGGAGCTGCCATGCCCGACCGCACGCTGACCATTCTCCTCGCCGGCGGCAGCGGCTCGAGGCTCCTGCCCCTGACGGCCAACCGCGCCAAGCCCGCGGTGCCCTTCGGCGGCAAGTACCGGGTGGTGGATTTCACCCTGTCCAACTGCCTGCACTCGGGGCTCCGGCGGATCCTGGTGCTCACCCAGTACAAGTCGCACTCCCTGCACAAGCACCTGCGGGATGGCTGGTCCATCTTCAACCCGGAATGCGGGGAGTACATCACCGTGGTGCCGCCCCAGATGCGCACGGGAGCCTCCTGGTACGCCGGCACGGCGGACGCCATCCACCAGAACCTGTTCCTGCTGGAGCGGAACAGCGACGAGCGGGTGCTGATCCTCGCGGGGGACCACATCTACCGCATGGACTATGCCGCGTTGCTGGCTGCCCACGACGAGCGGCAGGCGGACCTCACCGTGGCCTGCATGCAGGTCCCCCTGGAGGAGGCCCAGGCCTTCGGCGTCATGGCGGTGGACGGTGAGGGGCGCATCGTCGCCTTCGACGAGAAGCCGGAGCGGCCCAGGCCCCTGCCGGGCGATCCCCGCTCCGCCCTCGTGTCCATGGGGATCTACGTCTTCGGGAAGGAGTTCCTCATCGCCCAGCTCAGGAGCGACAGCCCGCGACCGGATTCCACGCACGATTTCGGGCGGGACCTCATCCCGCGCCTGATCGCCACCCACCGGGTGTTCGCCTACGCCTTCGGCGGCACGCGGGGGCGCGTCACCCCGGACCGCTACTGGCGCGACGTGGGCACCCTCGACGCCTACTACGAAGCCAACATGGACCTCCTGAAACCCGCCCCCCCGTTGGACCTCTACCAGGGGGACTGGCCCATCCGGACCTACCACGGCCAGAACCCTCCCGCCCGCATGGTGGCCGGACCGCAGGGATCGGCGGGACTGCTGGCCAACTCCATCCTCGGCGCGGGCACGGTGATCGCGGGCGGGACCGTCCGGCACTCCATCCTCAGCTCCCGGGTGAGGGTGCAGGAGGACGCGGTCATCGAGGATTCGATCCTCTTCGACAACGTGACCGTGGGCGCCGGGGCCCGCCTCCGCCGCTGCATCGTGGACAAGGAGGTGGTGGTCCCCCCCGGGGAGTTCATCGGGTTCGATCCCGCCCGGGATGCCGCCCGCTTCACCCTCTCGGACCAGGGCATCGTCGTGGTCCCCGAGGAGTACCGGTTCCCCTAGGGTCAGTCCCGGGACCTGCTGGGCTAGACTGGACCCGTTCCGTTCGAGGTTCCCGTGGCGTTCACGCCAGGCTCCACGCGCGGCGCGATGGAGGCCCCACTCCGCTGAGAACGACCGAAGGTCGGTCGAAGCGGGAGGACGCGACTGAATGTCGCGTCCGTTCGCGGGTGGGGTCGTTCTCCAATCCATCTCGCGGCTGACCGGAGACCGGGAGGACGCGACTGAACGGCGCGTCC
>DAIDKC010000021.1 GCA_027451045.1 Holophagaceae bacterium
CAGGCGGGCCATCTGGAGCAGGTGCGCGCGCGCCTGGTGGACGGGAGCCTCGAGGCCTCGGTCGCCGAGATCACCCCCTCCACCATCACCTGGCCGGGCCCCCTCTCGTTTGCCCGGAGCGACGGCTGGCGGGGCGAGGCCCAAGGCGGCTGGGCGCCCCGCCCGGCGCCCGGGGGGCCCTTCCAGCGGGTGGAGCTGCGGGGCTTCAAGGCCCGTCGCGCCGTCCCGGGAGGACGCGAGACCCTGGCGGCCGAGGGGGTCCGCTGGACGCCGGCCGGGCTCCGGCTGGAGGGCTCCGTGGAATGGGACCAGCCCCGGGGGGGCCAGGACATCAGGCTGATGGCGCCCAGGGTGCTCATCCGCGAGGGGGCCGGGCCGGATCTGCCCCCGGATCTTCCCAAGGGCTACGCCGTGGCCGAGGGCCAGGCGGTCCTTACCTGGGCCGGTCGCAGCCTGGAGTCCCCCCGGATCCTGGTCCAGCGCACCACCCGCGCCTGGCACCTCCAGGCCCCGGTGTACGGCCGGGGGGCGGACGGAACCTTCAGCGCGGGCGCGGGCAGCGGGAATCCTGGGGCCTGGATCTTCGACGGCCCGGTCCAGGTCAACCTGATCGGGGGGGGGACCCTGCGGGGGAACCGCCTGCAGTGGCGGGATTCCGTCTGGACCCTCACCGGGCAGCCCGCAGCCTGGTCCCGCCTCCGGGAGCGCCTGGCGGGGGCGCGCATCGTCCGGCAGGGGCAGCTGGTCCGCTTCCCCGAGGGCGTGAACGGCGTCCTGGCCGCTTCGGATGGCGACCTTTCCGTGCGGGCGGAGCAGGGCACCAGCGATCCCAGCCGCGTGCGGCTCACGGGCCATGTGGTCTGCCGGGGCCAGGGCTGGAGCCTCTCGGCCCAGTCCATCACCGTCGTGGTGAACCCGGATCGTTCCGTGCGGGTGATCCAGGCCCAGGGCGAGGTCTCCCTCCGGGGCCAGCTGGGGGAGGGCCAGGGGGATGCCCTGGAACTCGAGCCGGGGCCGCGGGTGGTCCGCTGGCAGGGACGCGTGGAAGGCAAGGGGGCGGGTCCCTCGTGGTAAGGATGGAACCGTGAACGACACACCGACCCATTGCCTCGAGGCCGCGAACCTCCAGAAACGCTACGGCGACAGGACCGTCGTGCGGGATGTGAGCCTCTGCGTGGGCACCGGCGAGGTGGTGGGGCTCCTGGGCCCCAACGGGGCGGGCAAGACCACGACCTTCTACATGGTGGTCGGCGTGGAGGCCCCCGACAGGGGCAGCATCCGCTGGCTGGGCAGCGACGTGACCGAGGCCCCCATGCACCGCCGGGCGCGCCTCGGGATCGGCTACCTGGCCCAGGAATCGAGCGTCTTCCGGGGGCTGACGGTCTGGGAGAACCTCATGGCCCTGGCCGAGCTCCAGGCCATCTCCAAGGCGGACCAGCGCGAACGGTGCGAACGCCTGATGGCCGATTTCCACCTGGAGAAGGTCCGGGACTCCCTGGGCATGAGCCTTTCCGGCGGAGAACGGCGCCGCTGCGAGCTGGCCAGGGCCCTCGTGACTGAGCCTCGCATCATGCTGCTCGACGAGCCCTTCGCCGGCGTGGATCCCAAGTCCGTGCTGGAGATCCAGGAACTCATTGATGACCTGAAGGCCCGGGGAATCGGCGTGCTGATCACCGACCACAACGTCCGCGAGACCTTGCAGATTGCGGATCGGGCCTATATCTTGGCGGATGGAATGATCATGAAGCACGGCCGCCCCAGCGAGATCGCGGAGGACCCTGACATCCGGCGGGTCTATCTGGGCGACCGTTTCAGGCTCGACTGATGGCCACCGGTCCCTTCCTGTCCCAGCGCCTGGCCCAGAGCCAGACCTTGGCGCTCACGCCGGCGATGCAGCTGAAGCTGAAGCTCTGGCAGATGAACCTCCAGGAACTCAGCCAGACCGTCGAGAAGGAACTCGAGGAGAACCCGCTGCTCGAACTCGCCGAGGACGGCGACGAGACGCCCACCCTGGAGGCCATCGAGGAGGGGCGGGATTCGGAAGTGGCGGAGGCCACCGGGGATCTCGCGGCCGATGGCGTGGAGCTGCCCGAGGGCGTGGACACGATGGACCTGGGGCCGCTCCTCGACGCGGCGGGGGAGATGAACCCCGAAGGCGACCTCGAGAAGTTCACGGAGGAGGGGGTCGCCCAGGTCCAGGAGACGGAATTCGGCGCTGAGAACAGCTGGGATGCCGACCTTCCCCGGACCAGCGCCCTGCCCGAGGAGGACCGCCTGTCCTGGGAGGACCGCCTGAGCGCCACGGAGTCACTCCAGGACCACCTCATCGCCCAGCTCTACGAGGCCCTGGAGGAGGACGATCCCAGGGCGCCGCTGGTGGAGCGCCTCATCGACCGCCTGGATCCCAAGGGTTTCCTCCGCCTCGACCCCGACCAGACCGCCCTCGAGGCCTGCGCGGCCACCCTCGCGGAGGATCTCGGGGTCTCCGAGGAGGCCCTCGTTGCGGCCCAGGAGGTGCTCCAGGAGTTCGATCCCTCGGGCGTCGGCTGCTTCACCGTGAGGGAGAGCCTGCTGCTCCAGCTCCACCACGCCGGAGCCGAGCCGGACGAACTGGCGGTGCGGATCATCCAGGACCACTCGGATCTCCTGGGTCTCAGGGACAGTGGCAAGCTGAGGAAGGCGCTCGGCTGCAGCGAGGAGGAGCTGGCGACCGCCATGGCCCAGCTCAAGCACCTCAACCCGTCGCCGGGCCGGGCCTTCGATCCCGAGGGGGAGCGGGTGGTGAAGCCCGATGTGGTCGTCCTCAAGGGCGACGACGGGAACTGGAAGGTCTACCTCAACGACGAAGGGCTGCCTCGCCTCCGGGTGAACGGCGACTACCAGCGGTTCATGGCCTCCGCCGATGCCAAGTCCGACAAGGACTTCATCCGCGAGCGCTTCCGCAGTGCCAGGGACTTCATCCGGGGCGTGGAGGACCGCAACCGCACAGTCCTGCGGGTGGCGGCCCAGATCGTGGAGCTCCAGAAGGCGTTCCTGGAGCACGGCATCGAGCACCTCCGTCCCATGGTGCTGCGCGACGTGGCCGAGGCCACGGGGTTCCACGAGAGCACCATCAGCCGCGTCGTGAAATCCAAGACCATCCACACCCCCCAGGGGCTCTACGACCTGAACTACTTCTTCTCGGCCAAGCCGAAGGATTCCGATGTCTCCGCCACGGTGGTGAAACACCGCATCAAGGCCTACGTCCAGGCGGAGGATCCCGCCAAGCCGCTGTCGGACGAGGCCATCGCGGGCCTACTGGAGCGGGATGGCATCAAGGTCGCCCGCCGCACCGTGAACAAGTACCGGGAGGAACTGAAGATTCCTCCAGCTTCCCGCCGCCGCCGCCGATGAACCCTACCGGGAGCGGAACCTGGTCCCGTCCCCGACGCACCCATCCCTGACCGGGCCGCCCGGCCCACTGTGAGGAGTGTCCCATGAAGGTCCACTACACCGGCCGCCACGTGGAGCTCACCGAGCCCCTGAAGGCGTTCACCAAGGACCGGCTGGACAAGATGGCCAGCTTCCTGGAGGACATCATTGACGTCCACGTCATCCTCGGCGTCGAGAAGCACCGGCACGAGGCGGAGATCACCCTCAAGACCCGGGCCAATGCCTTTGTCGCCTCCGCCACCACGGACGACATGTACGCCAGCATCACCCAGGCCGCCGACAAGCTGGAGGCCCAGGCCCGCAAGCACCAGGACAAGCGGAACACGCGGCCCCACGAGAGCGCCAAGGTCGCCGCAGCCGAGGAGTAGCCTGCAGGGAGGCCGGCGGACGAGGCGGCCCGGCGGGCCGCCTCGTCCGTTCCGGGCCGGAGACGCGGTATCCTGGAGCTTCCGGAGTGCACCATGCCCGATCCCACCCATCTGTACGCCCCCAAGACCTGCACTGAGCCCACCCAGGTCTGCGAGAAGTGCCGGAGCCCCTACACCCTCGACCACTTCCAGCACGGCATCGAGGGCCAGGAATGCGTCTGCCGCCGCTGCCTCCAGGTGATGGGCTACAAGGTCTGACCTCGATGGCGATCCTCCAGACCGACGCGATTCTCGACGGCGTCCTGCAGGGGCGGCGCATCAGGGAGGAGGAGGCCCTCCACCTGCTGGAGCAGGCCGATCTTCCGGATCTCGCCGTGGCTGCCACCGCCGTGCGGGACCGGCACAACGACCCCGCCCGGGCCAGCTATGTCATTGACCGCAACGTCAACTACACCGACGTCTGCAACGTCTACTGCACCTTCTGCGCCTTCTACCACAAGCCGGGTGACACCCGCGGCTACGTGCTGACGAAGGCACAGCTCCGCCAGAAGGCCGAGGAGACGAAGGCGGTGGGCGGCACGGGCTTCCTGCTGCAGGGCGGCGTGAACCCCGACCTGCCCTGGGACTACTACCTGGACCTGGTGCGCTACTTGAACCGGGACCTGGGCATCTGGGTCCACGGCTTCTCGCCCGTGGAGATCCAGATGATGGCCAAGCTCAGCGGCCAGAGCCTCGGCAAGACCATCGCCGATCTGCGCGAGGCCGGCCTGGGCTCCATCCCCGGTGGCGGCGCGGAGATCCTCGTGGACCGCATCCGCAAGAAGATTGCGCCCCTCAAGGGCGGCCGCGAGAAGTGGCTGGAGGTCATGGAATCCGCCCACGAGGAGGGCGTCAAGACCACCGGCACCATGATGTTCGGCATCACCGAGACGATGGCGGAACGCATCGATCACCTGCGCGTGCTGCGGGAGCAGCAGGACCGGGCCCTGGCCCGTGGCAATGGCGGCGGCTACACGGCCTTTGCCGCCTGGCCCTTCCAGAGCGGCCACACCGTGTGGGAGGGCAAGGTGCCCAAGCCCACGGACGCCGAGTACCTCCGGACCATCGCCGTGGCCCGCATCTACCTGGACAATTTCGCCCACATCCAGAGCAGCTGGGTCACCATGGGCCGCAAGACGGGCCAGGTGGCGCTGCACTACGGCTGCGACGACATGGGCAGCCTCATGCTGGAGGAGAACGTCGTCAGCGCCGCAGGCACCTGCTTCAGCGTCAACAAGGACGAGATGGTGCGGATGATCCGTGCCGCCGGCTACGAGCCCTGGCAGCGGGACAACGTCTACGGCCCCGTCGCGACGGCCTAGCCTGATCCCTCGTTCCGCACGCCGCTGACCACGTGGCCCGTGGGGCCCACCTTGGCGGCGGCGTCGCAGTAGCCGGTCTGGTCGTCGAAGAAGAAGTCGGGCTCGAACTCGCGCAGGAAGTCCGCCTTCTCGAGGCCGCCAAGGAACATGGCCTCGTCCACCTGGATGTTCCAGGCCATGAGGGTGCGGATGGCGCGCTCGTGGGCCGGGGCGCTGCGGGCGGTGACGAGGGCGGTGCGCAGGCGCATGGGGGCGTCCGGCGCCTGGGTCTGGAGGCGCTGGAGCGCCTCCAGCAGGGGCTTGAAGGGGCCCGGGGGCAGGGGCACCGCGACCCGCTCCGTCTCGTGGGCCTGGAAGGCCTTCAGGCCGCCCTGCTCGTAGATGCGTTCGGCTTCGTCGCCGAAGAGCACCGCGTCGCCGTCGAAGGCGATGCGGATCTCCTCCGGGTGCCGGTCCGCGGCCACCGCACTGTCGGGGTACACCCGCGCCGCTGCGAAGCCCGCCGTGAGGGCCGCGCGCACATCCGCCTCCCGGGCGGAGAGAAAGAGGGTGGCCCCCAGCGAGGTCAGGTACGGATAGGGATCCCGGCCCCGGGTGAACACCCCGCGTTCCAGGGGCAGCTGCGCCGCCTGGGCGCTGCGGAACACCCGCAAGCCGCTCACCGGGTCGTTGCGGGACAGCACCACCACCGCCACCTGGTCGTTCCCGGGCGTATTGAAGGCCAGCAGCTTCTTCACCAGCGGGTAGGCCACCCCGGGCTTGGCAGCCACCTCCAGCCGCGAAAGCTGCAGCTCCATGTAGGCCCGGTCATCCGTCTCCTCGAAGACCCGGTTCTCCTCCTCGAAATCGAAGAGCGCCCGGCTCGAAATCGCCACCACCAGCTTGCCTTCCAGCGTCTTGGCCATGGCCCCAGAGTAGCGAGAACGGGGAACCGCGAAGAACGACCGGGGAAAGCAGGGCAGACTCACCACCGAGGACGTTGGAGAAAAGACAAAGGCAAAAAGAGGGGACACCGATGAACACCGATGAACACCGATAAAAGCTGATGTACATTGATAAAGCATTAAAATTGGGTCAATGATAGGGACGGCGGGGCATCGATTGGGATGGAAGTCGGATCGACTCCGTG
>DAIDKC010000022.1 GCA_027451045.1 Holophagaceae bacterium
GGTGCTTCTTCACCTCGACCTGCTCGGCCCCCCGGGCCTTGAAGGCGATGCTCCCGTTCACGGTGGAGGCCCGGAGGCGGCCCTTCAGCCCGGCCAGCCTGAGCTGGATCGCCCCGTTCACCGTGCTGGCCTTGATCCCGCCGCCCTTGCCATCGAGGGCCGAGGCCCGGATCGCACCATTCACCGTGTGGAGGGCCACCGGGCCGGCCACGCCCTCCAGGGAGATGCCGCCGTTCACCGTGCTCGCCTCCAGGGCCTCGGGCAGGTTCCGAGCCTTCACGCCGCCGTTGACGGTCGTCAGGCTGGCGCGCCCCTCGGTCCCGGCCAGTTCGATGCCGCCGTTGACCGTCTCAAGGGTGGGTTGCACCTGGCGGGGAACCTTGAGCGTCATCTGACACTGGGGTCCGCGGTAGGCGCCCCAGCCGTGGTGCTTGGGATACACGCCGCGGATCTCCAGCCCGCCCGGGACCGGCTCGAGGACCACCTTGACCTGCTCTCCCCTGCTGCTGGGCTTGAAGTCGCCCGTGAACCGGA
Organism: Holophagaceae bacterium; assembly: GCA_027451045.1. GTDB lineage: Bacteria > Acidobacteriota > Holophagae > Holophagales > Holophagaceae > Geothrix. Next base: position 535 of record DAIDKC010000022.1, read on the forward strand.
CCTCCGCCCGGTCCCAGGCCTCGACCTTCACCCAGCCGTTCACGTTGTCCACCTTGAGCACGGAGCCGGAGGCCAGCGGCACGGTCCGGGTCTCCGTGGCGGGAGCCGTCCCGGGCGGCTGCACAGTGAGGGTCTGGGCGGCCAGGAGGCACGGCGCCAGAAGGAGGAGGGGCAGGCGTTTCAGAAGGACCATGGGAACCTCCCGCAGGTCAGGGGAACAGGAGGTCTACGGCCCTTTTCGCAGGCGATTTAGTCCCGGCCCCGCTATGGTGGCAGACGACCGGAGGTCCCCGTGCAGCGACGCATCCCCCTCCTCATCGCCCTGGCCCTGGCGTCCGCCCTGGCCCGGGGCGCGGATCCGGGCCTCGCGGCCGCCCTCCACTGGCGCTGCATCGGCCCGTTCCGGGCCGGCCGGACCGTGGCGGTCTCGGGCGTCCCCCAGCGGCCCGGGGTGTTCTACATGGCCCCCAACAACGGCGGCGTGTGGGAGACCGACGACTACGGGCGCACCTGGCGCCCCATCTTCGACCGGGAACCCACCGGCTCCATCGGGGCGCTGGCGGTGGCGCCCTCCGACCCCGACGTGATCTATGTCGGGAGTGGCGAGGGCCTCCAGCGGCCCGACCTCAGCGTGGGCGACGGGATGTACAAGTCCACGGACGGGGGCCGGACCTGGACCCACCTGGGACTCCGCCACGGCCAGCAGATCGCCGCCATCCTGGTGGATCCGAAGAACCCCGACCGGCTGTTCGTGGCCGTCCTGGGCCATCCCTACGGACCCAACGCCGAGCGGGGGGTGTTCCGGAGCCTGGACGGCGGGCGCACCTTCCAGAGGGTGCTCTACAAGGGCCCCGACACCGGCGCCGTGGACCTGGCCTTCGATCCGTCCGACCCCGCCACGGTCTACGCCGTCCTGTGGGAAGCCCGGCAGGCCCCCTGGGAGGACGGCGTGTTCCAGGGCCCGGAGAGCGGCCTCTGGAAGTCCACCGATGGCGGCACCACCTGGCATCCCCTCGGGAAGGGGCTCCCGGGACCGGCCCAGGGCCTCGGCCGCATCGGGATCGCCGTGGCCCCGAGCCGCCCCCGGCGCCTCTACGCGCAGGTGCAGGCGCGGGTGGGCGGCGGAACCTACCGGTCGGACGATGCGGGCGCCACCTGGGTCCGCGTGAACGCCGAATCGCGCGTCCACGGCCGGGGGGACGACTTCGCCGAGATCCGCGTGGACCCCCGGAATCCCGACGAGGTCTACTCCGCCGACACCTCCCTCTACCGCTCCATGGACGGCGGCCGCACCTGGACCGCCCTCAAGGGCGCCCCCGGGGGCGACGACTACCACCGCGTCTGGATCAACCCCGCGAATCCGCGCCAGATCATCCTGGGCGTGGACCAGGGCGCCACCCTCACCGTCAACGGAGGCCGCACCTGGAGCAGCTGGTACAACCAGCCCACGGCGCAGTTCTACCATGTGGCCACGGACAACCAGTTCCCCTACCGGGTCTACGGCGGCCAGCAGGAGAGCGGCTCCGTCTGCATCCGGAGCCGGGGGGACAGCGGCGCCATCACGTTCCGGGACTGGCATCCCGTGGGCGCCGAGGAGTACGCCTTCGTGGCACCGGATCCGCTGCATCCGGGCGTCGTGTACGGGGGGCGCACCAGCCGCTACGACCGCAGCACGGGCCAGACCCGGGATGTCTCGCCCGACCCCATGCACCTGGGGGACCTGCGCTTCCTCCGGACCATGCCCTTGATGTTCTCGCCCACGGACCCCCACACGCTCTACCTCGCCTCCAACCGGCTCCTGGAGACGCGGGACGGGGGCCTCCACTGGAAGGCCATCAGTCCTGACCTCTCCCGCACGGACCTGCCCACGCCGCCCTGCGTGGGCACCTATGCCGACACGCCCCAGGCGAGGATCACCCGCCGCGGCGTCATCTACGCCCTGGCCCCGTCGCCCCGCGACGGGAACCTGATCTGGGCCGGCACTGACGACGGCCTGATCCAGGTGACCCGCGACGGCGGGAAGCACTGGCGGAACGTCACGCCGAAGGGCCTGCCCCCCTGGAGCAAGATCGCGGGGCTGGAGGCCTCCCGCTTCGATCCGGAGGTCTGCTACGCCGCCGTGAACAGCCTGCGGCTGGACGACCTCCGACCGCACATCTTCCGGACCCGCGATGGCGGGGCGAGCTGGCAGGAGATCGTCTCCGGCCTGCCCTCGGACGGCCCGGTGAACGTGGTCCGGGAGGATCCGGTGCGCCCTGGCCTCCTCTACGCGGGGACGGAGCAGACCGTCTTCGTGAGCCGGGATGACGGCCTGCACTGGAACTCGCTGCGGCTGAACCTGCCCGCCACCTCCATCCGCGACCTGGTGGTGCATGGCGACGACCTTGTGATCGCCACCCACGGCCGGTCCTTCTGGATCCTCGACGACGTGGAACCCCTGCGGGAGGCCGACCCCGCCGCCGCGGGCGAGTCCGCCCACCTGTTCCGTCCCCAGACCGCCCTGCGCTGGCGGGCGAGCCTGAACACCGACACCCCGCTCCCCCCCGACGAGCCCGCCGGCGAGAACCCGCCCGAGGGGGCCCTGCTGGACTACTGGCTGAAGGCCCCCGCGAAGGACGTCCGGCTGGAGATCCTCGACGGTGCCGGGAAGGTGGTCCGGAGCTTCGACAGCCAGGACCATCCGGCCCCCGTGGATCCCGCGTCCCTGAACGTCCCGGCCTTCTGGATCCAGCCGCCCCAGCCCCTGTCCGCCGCCGCCGGCCTGCACCGGTTCGTCTGGGACCTGCGCCTGGCGCCTCCCCCGGCGTTCCACCACGAGCCCACCATGGCCGCCATCCCCGGCCGGACCCCCATGGAGCCCCGCGGGCCGCTGGTGCTGCCCGGCGCCTACCGGGTGCGCCTCACCGTGGACGGCCGCGCCTTCGTGCAGCCCCTGGACCTGCGGATGGATCCCCGCGTGCGGACCTCCAACGCCGGCCTGGCGGCCCAGTACGACCTGGGCCGGCGGCTCTCGGAGGCCATGGCGCGCAGCTTCCGGTCCGCGGCCTCCGCCCCCCCCGCGGAGGCCCGCGACCTGCGGCGGCTGAACGGCGAACTGGGCGCCCTCCTGGTGCTCACCCAGCAGGCCGACGTGGCCCCCACGCCTGCCCAGGAGGCGGCGGCCCGCACCCTCCTGGCGCGCCTCGGGGCCCTGCCGGCGGGGTGAGATGACGGACCGACCTCCGGCCCCGCGCTGGACCCGGCCTGGTGCTCCCCTGTGTCCCCGTCAGTCCCGGAACTCCGGCGCCTGGCGTGTCATGCCCGCCAGCATGGCCGCCTGGATGTCCTGGGAGACCAGCATGGCGGCGTTCCAGGTGGCCACGTAGGTCAGCCCGTCGCCCACGCTGTGGTCGCGGGCATGGTTGAGCATCTCCTTGGTGCCGCGGATGGAGAGCGGCGACCGGGCGGCGATGGTCCTCGCCAGGTCCAGCACTCCGGCCTCCAGGGCCTCCGGCGTGTCGAACACGCGGTTGACCAGGCCGCAGGACCGGGCCTCCTCGGCCACGATCCGCCGGCCCGTGTAGGCCCACTCCCGCACCAGCCCCGGGGGCACCAGCTTCGGGAGCCGCTGGAGTGTGCCCACGTCCGCCACCATGCCGATCTCGATCTCCTTGATGGAGAAGTGGGCCTCCGCCGAGCAGAAGCGCAGGTCGGCGGCGGCCACGAGGTCGAGTCCGCCGCCGACGCAGGCGCCGTGGATGGCCGCCAGCACGGGCTTCCGGCAGCGCTCCAGACTGGTGAGGCAGTCCTGGAGGTCGAGGATGACCGCCCGGAGGCGTTCGTTGGTGCGGCCCGGGCATTCGTCCTTGATGGCCTGCTGGGCGCCCATGAGCATCGCCAGGTCAATGCCGGAGCAGAAGTGCCGGCCCCGGCCGGACAGCACCACCACGCGGACCTCCGGGGTCGCATCCGCCCAGGCCATGGCCGTGCGCAGTTCGCGCCACATCGCCTCGTCCATGGCGTTCGCCTTGTCCGGGCGATCGAGCTCGACGCGGGCGATGGGACCCTCCGTCCGGACCGCGAGGACGGTGAATTCGGGCAAGGGGGATGGGGTCATCGGAGGCTCCTTACAAGATGTCCCAGAGGGTCCGGGATGGGCCCCCCGTCCCGGCGGTGAACGCCTTGACGGAAGCCCGGAGGGGATCAGGCAGGCCCT
>DAIDKC010000023.1 GCA_027451045.1 Holophagaceae bacterium
CGCCGCCCCCCCCGCCCGCCTCGGGTCCCTACCCCGTGCTCGGCCGGCTCCTGCCCGAAGCCCCCGTCACGGCGGAGGGCGTCCTGGTCCGCCTGCGCGCTCTGGACGCCTGCACGGCCGGCATCCAGGCCGCCGACGGCACCCGGATCCAGCACAGCCTCCAGGCCGCCGATCCCTGGCACGTCCGCGTGAAGGGGCCCTTCACCCTCGCCCTGGACAACGCCGGCGTCGTGGATGTCGAGGTGGCGGGCCGCCGCATCCTCACCGGCCAGCCCGTGGGCGCCCCGTGGAGCGGCGCCTTCGACGCGGAGGGGCGATGGGTGAATCCGCCCGCGCCTGCCGCCCCCGGCGAAGCCCCGCCTCCCACCCCGGCTGAAGGTCATCGCCCATGAACCAGCATCCCATCGTCGAGCGTTTCCTGAAGGGCCAGCTGCCCGAGGCCATGGCCCTGGCCCTGGCGGGCGGGGCCCTGCCCGTGCCTGCGCCCGCCCTGCTGACGGCCCTCACCCATGCCGTTCTGGCCGAGACCCCCTTCGCCGAGCGGGCCCTCGCCACCTTCCAGGCCATGCCCGAAGGCGTCCTTTCCGGCGTCCTCATGGCACCCGTGGATCCCCCTTCGGGCCTGCAGCTCATCCTCTGCCACCGGAAGGAGCCCGCCCTCCTGGAGGCCGCGCTGCTCAACCCTGCGCTGACGGCCGGGATCGTCGAGGCCTCGGTGCCCTCCCTGCCCGGCAGCGTGCTCGAGATCGTCCTGAACAACCAGGTGCTGTGGATGGAGCGCCCCCGGATCCTCGACCTGCTCGAGGAGCATCCCGAGGGCGAATACGTCATCAAGCGGCGCGTGAACGAGTTCCGCTTCGAGGTGCGGCGCATGGGGCCGGAGGAGGTCAAGAACGAGCGCCTGGAGATCCTCGACGAGGTCGAGGCGGGCCACCTCGACCGGGCCTGGTCCGAGCTGCCCCTGCCCAAGGAGGCGACGGCGGAGGAGGAGGCCGCCGAGGCGGAGCCGGACGAGGTGGCCGCGGAAAGGAAGCGGCAGGCCGAGCAGCCACTGCTGGACGACGAGGGGAACGAGATCACGCTCACCCTCACCCAGCGCATCGCCCGCCTGCGCACCAACCAGAAGATCATCCTGGCCCTCAAGGGCGGCAAGGAGGAGCGCACCATCCTCATCCGCGAGGCCAACCGGCTCATCCAGGTGAACGTCATCCGCAACGGCCGCATCACCGAGGGGGAGGTTGCCTACATCGCCCAGATGCGCACGGTGAACGAGGAGGTGCTCCGCATCATCTCCAGCACCCGCGACTGGATGAAGAAGTACCCCATCACCAAGAACCTCGTCATGAACCCCCGGACTCCGCTCCCGCTCGCCCTTACCCATTTCAAGCGCCTGATGGAGCCCGACCTCAAGCTGCTCATGAAGGACCGGAACGTCTCCGAGCTGCTGCGGCGCGAGGCGCGGCGCCTGGTGGAGGGGAAGGCCCAGGGACGGGGCTAGCCGGGCCCGCTCCCCTGCGGTAGACTGTCGGCCCATGCGGGCGTAGTTCAGTGGTAGAACGCAAGCTTCCCAAGCTTGATGTCGTGGGTTCAATCCCCATCGCCCGCTCCAGAGGCCGAGCCCCCCGCCAGGGGGGTTCGGTGTCTGGAGCCTGATCTGGCGGGGATTGAAGTCGCTGAAGCGCTGGCAGGTGGCCGCCCCGGCGTGCCGGCGATTCGCGGAGCCGGAGCGACGCCCCGGGCGGTGCGGAGGAACCTCCAGGGCCCGCTCCAGCAGGGATGACCCCGGGGAGCCGGCTGCGGATCGAGGTCGCAAGGAGGCCCCGGGCTGGCTACGATGGCCTCCTTGCCATCTGAAGGGTCCCAGCCATGGACATTGCCCTTTCCCAGCTCACCCAGGCGGACGTCCACCGGGAGGCCGGCCGCTTCGCGGAGGCGGAAGGGGCCTACCGCCGCCTCCTGGCCGACCATCCCGACCACACGGAGGCCCTCGTCGGGCTGGGGCGCACCCTCGCCTGCCTCGGCCGGCACAGCGAGGGCGTGGCCTGTTTCGGCCGGGTGCTCTCCGTGAACCCGGGCTACGCCAAGGCGCGCTGGGCCCTCGGGCTGGCCCTCCACGCCTTCGCCCAGGACCTGGCCGAGCACGGCCAGCCGGCCCAGGCGATCACCATGCTCAGGCAGGCCCTCCAGTTCAATCCGGAGTTCGCCGACACCCACCTGCTGCTGGGGGATCTGCTCAAGGCGCAGGGCGACCGCAAGGAGGCGATCCTGCACTACGAGCGCGCGGTGGCGATCAGGCCGGACTTCGCCGCAGCCCTGACGCGCCTCGGGATGATCCACGCCGAAGCCAACCGCAGCCTGGAGGCCATCAGGTGGTACCAGTGGGCCCTGGCCGTCGCACCCGATGACGAGGAGGCCCACTTCAACCTCGCGGCCATGCTGGAATGCGAGGCCCGGCTGGCCGAGGCGCAGATCCACCGGAGGCGCGCCCAGCGCCCCATGCCCCTGGTGGTCGAGACCGCCCCGGAGCCGCACCGGACCGTCCTCGTGCCCTGGGCGGCGGGCACCGGGAACGTGCCCATTGACACCCTCATGCCCCGGGCCACCACCACCCGGATCAAGTGGATCGCGGAATGCGCCACCGACGCCCAGGAAGCGGCGCTCCCCCCCCACGACGTGGTCTTCAACGCCATCGGCAACGCGGAGATCGCCGAGCTGTCCCTCGACCGGATGCTCCACTTCTGCCAGGGACGCACCGTCCTCAACCGCCCCGAGCGGGTGGTGGCGACCCGCCGCGACCTGCTCCCGGGCCTCCTCGCGGGGCTGCCGGGCGTCCTCGTCCCCCGCATCCTGCGCCTCCGCAGGGACGAGGCCCTGGGTCCGGGCCTCGAGGACCGACTGGGAGCCGCCGGCCTGGCCTTCCCCCTGATCGCACGCCCCATCAGCTGCCAGGGCGGCAAGGGGGCCCAGCGGGTGGACGATCCCGCCCAGCTCGAGGCAGCCCTCGCCTCGGATGCCGACGGCTCCTACCTCATCGCCTTCCACGACAGCGCCGGCCAGGATGGGCACTTCAGGAAGTACCGCATGATCTTCGTGGATGGCCGCCCCTATCCCTACCACCTGGCCATCTCCCGAAACTGGCTGGTGCACTACCATTCGGCCCACATGCTGGAGGCGCCCTGGAAACGGGAGGAGGAGCGCCGCTTCCTGGAAGCGCCCCGGGAGGCGCTCGGCCCCGCCGCCTACGCCGCCATCGAGTCCATCGGCGAGCGGATGGGCCTGGACTACGCGGGCATTGACTTCGCAGTGCTGGGGGACGGCACCATTCTCGTCTTCGAGGCCAATGCCACCATGCTCGTGCACCTCCAGGATCCCCCGGACCTGTTCCCGGCCAAGCACGAGGCGGTGCCGCGGATCTTCCGCGCCTTCGAGGCCATGCTCGACCGCCACGCGGCCCGGGCCAAGGCCTCGACCTGACCTGCCCCGCCCGCGCTGGCACACTGGATCCATGCTCCAGTTGCCGCCGCTCTATCCCATCACCGATGCCGCGCTCCCCGAACCCCTCTCCCAGCAGATCCGGCGCCTGGGGGCGGCGGGGTTCCCCCTGGTCCAGTTCCGGGGCAAGCCCCTGGGCGTGGCAGCCCAATGGGAGGCGCTGCGGAAGGCCTTGACGGAATCAGCCGCAAATGGCGGATGGCCTTGGATCTGCGTGAACGACAGGGCCGATCTTGCCCTGCTTGCGGCCCAGGAGGGCCTGACGCCGTGGGGGGTCCATTTGGGCCAGGGGGATCTGCCCGCCACCGAGGCCCGCCGCCTGCCGGGACTGGGGGCCTGCCACCTGGGCGCCTCGACCCATGCGCCCGCCGAGTGGGACGCCGTGGATCCCGCCTGCGACCACGCGGGCGTCGGCCCCTTCCGGGCCACCGCCACCAAGACGGGCCACGCGGAGCCCATCGGGGCCGGCGGCCTGGCCGAGGGCTGCGGGGCCCTGCGGCGGCAGGGGCTCGCCCCCGTGGCCATCGGCGGCCTGGGGGTGGACGACGCCAATGCCTGCTTCGCGTCCGGAGCCGAGTCCATGGCCATGGTGGGGGCCGTCCACCGTACGGATCGTCCCGGCGACCTGGGCTGGACGGTGCAGCGGGCCCGGTGGCGGGTGCGCCCGCCCTTCCGCCCCGGTCAGGGGCTGGCCCTCGTGGGGGGCAGCGGCGCCGGCAAGAGTTCCCTGGGCCGGGAGCTGGCCCAGCGGCTGGGACTGCCCTTCCTGGATCTGGACGAAGCCGTCGCGGCGGCCGCAGGCCGTTCCATCGCGGACCTTTTCGCCCGGGAGGGCGAGCCCGCCTTCCGCCGCCTGGAACGGGAGGGGCTGCGCCGCGCCCTGGAGCGGCCCGCCGTGGTGGCGCTGGGGGGCGGCGCCTGGGAGGACCCCGGCAGCCGGACGGCGGTGCTCGCGGCCGGCTTTCAGCCCCTCTGGCTCGCGGAGACCCCCCAGCGCGCCTGGACCCGGGTCGCCGGGGATCCCGGCCGCCCCCTGGCGCAGGACAGGACGGGCTTCCTCGCCCGCTGGGCCGCCCGCACCCCGGCCTGGGCCCTGGCCCCGGTGCTCCTGCCATTCGGTCACACTTCCCGGGAGCTGGCGGCCGCCTTGGTAGACTGAGGGACCTTCCGGACAAGCCCGCGTGGACCTGATCCTCTCCGACCTGCATTCGAACCTGCACGCCCTCCGGGCCGTGCTGCGGTTCGCACGGCGGCGCTCGATCGAGCGGTTCGTCCTCCTGGGCGATCTGGTCGGCTACGGGGCCCATCCCAACCAGGTGCTCGACAAGGTCCGCGAGTTGCGCCCGCGCTTCCTCGTGAGGGGCAACCACGACAAGGTCTGCGCCGGCGTGTGCGAGGACGGGGATTTCAGCCTCCCGGCCCACGGGGCGGCGGCCTGGACCCGGGCGCACCTGCGGCCCGACAACGCACGCTTCCTGGCGGAACTCCCCGAGGGCCCGCTCCAGCTGGACCCCGGCTACCTGATCGCCCACGGCTCCCCGGTGGACGAGGACGCCTACCTCCTGCACATCCGCGAGATCGGACGGGCCTTCGAAGGGTTCCAGGGGCCCCTCTGCTTCTTCGGCCATACCCACGTGCCGGGTTGCTTCGAGCTTGACGAGGCGGCGGGGAAGCTCAACTGGATCACCCTCCAGCCCGGCACCTGGTTCACCCTCCAGCCCGGATGCCGCTACCTCGTGAATCCGGGTTCCGTGGGCCAGCCCAGGGACCGGGATCCCCGGGCCTCCTTCCTCTCCTTCGACCCGGCGCGCCGCCGCCTGCGCCTCCACCGCCTGGACTACGATACGGACGGGGCCGCCCGCGCCATCCTGTCGGCCGGCCTCCATCCCACCCTCGCGGACCGGCTCGCGCAGGGCATCTGAAAGGAACATCCATGGCCAGCGGGGCCACCCTGACCGATCTCGCCCTGAGGCAGCTGCTCGAAGAGGCCCTGGAGACCCAGGCGCCCGCCAGCCTGCGGCCGGGCGACAGCCCGCGCCTGCTGGGGGACCTCCGGCTCGCCTCCCTGGTCCCGGGAGAGCACCTCGACGTCGCCGGCATCCACCGCAGGGACCGCCTGCCGGCCCCTGGGAGCGCGGCGACCCTCTCCATCCTCCTCGGCCAGGAGATCCTCAGCCTGGACGTCGAGCTGCTCGAACTCGCACCGAGGGAGGGTGACACCGCCCTCCTGCGGCTGGACTGGCCGACGGACGCCCGCCTGCACCGGCGTTCCGATGTCCGGGTGGCTGCCGCCGCGGCCTCCCCCCTCCCGGCCCGGGTCCACCTGGGCGGCCAGGATCTCGACGCCCTCCTGGTGAACCTCACGGAAACCGGCGTCGGCCTGGCCTTCCCCGGGACGCTCATGGTGGAACTCCATGCGCCCCTGGTCCTCGACGTCCTCCTCCCGGGGGGCATCTCCCTGAGCTGTCCCGGCGAAGTCAGGCATCTCACGGTCCTGGAGGGGCAGGAATTCCCGACGCGCCTCGGCATCGTGCTCCGCCCCGATTCAGCCTCGGATCTCGATCCCGTGCGGCGGTTCATCCAGGCCCGCCGGACGGACCTCAGCCAGATGTTCCGGCAGGGCTGATGAAGACGATCTCGCTCCGCGTTGACGTGGACACCCTGGAAGGCTCGGTCCGGGGCATTCCCACCCTGCTCCGCCTCCTGGACAAGCACGGGATGCGGGCCAGCTTCTACTTCAGCTTCGGCCCTGACAGCAGCGGCAAGGCCCTCCGCCGGATCTTCCGCAAGGGCTTCCTGGCCAAGATGCGGCGCACCAACGGCCCGAAGCTCTACGGGCTCAAGACCATGATGTACGGCGTGCTCCTGCCCGCCCCGATCATCTGGAAGCGGGCGGCGGCCGAGATGCGGCAGGCCAAGGAGGCCGGCCACGAGGTGGCCATCCACGGCTGGGACCACGTCCAGTACCACGACCTGCTGGACCGGAAATCCCGGCAATGGCTGTCCGACTGGTACGCCCAGGCGCACGAAGCCTTCCAGGCGGTGTTCGGGGAGCGGGCCCGCGGCGCCGTGAGCCCCGCCTGGCGCTGCAACGACACGACCCTCGAGCTCCAGGAGGCCTACGGCCTCGACTACGCCGGGGACTGCCGCGGCCTGGCGCCCTTCTATCCCATCGTGCGGGGGCGGACCCTGAAGACCCTCCAGGTCCCCACCACCCTGCCCACCCTGGACGAGCTGCTGGGCCTGGACGGTCGCACGCCGGACCAGGTCAACGAGGAGGTCTGGTCCCTCGTGCGCGAGGACGCCCTGAACGTCTACGCCCTCCACACGGAGGTGGAGGGCGGCGCCCTGTTCGCGACCTTCGATGCCTTCCTGGCCGGCCTGCGCGACCGCGGCGTGACGGCCCGGACCCACGCCGAGTGGCTCCCCGAGCTGAAGGCCGCGAATCCGCCCGCCAGGGCGGTATCCCGACGCGAGATCCCAGGCCGGGCGGGCTGGGTGAGCTGGGGAGGATAGCCGGCAGCACGCTTGCGACACGAAGAAGCCCGGCTC
>DAIDKC010000024.1 GCA_027451045.1 Holophagaceae bacterium
CCCCAGGCCGGCGAAGGCTGGATCAACGGCGGCTTCTTCGTGCTGAACCGCCGGGTGCTGGACTACATCGCAGGAGATACCACCCTCTGGGAGCTGGAGCCCCTGGAGCGGCTCGCAGCCGAAGGCGAGCTGCGGGCCTACCGGCACGAGGGATTCTGGCAGCCCATGGACACCCTGCGGGAGAAGCACCTGCTCGAACGGCTGTGGGAATCGGGCCAGGCGCCCTGGAGGGTGGCGCCATGAGCTGGCGGGGAAGCACCGTCCTGGTGACCGGCGCCACGGGTGTCGTGGGGTCGTGGCTGTGCCAGCGGCTGGTGGCCGAGGGCGCCGAGCTGGTGGTCCTGGTCCGCGACTGGGATCCCCGCAGCGAGCTGGTGCGCAGCGGCACCATCCAGCAGGCCCGTGTCGTGCAGGGGGCCCTGGAGGACTACGCCAGCCTGGAACGCGCCCTCAGCGAACATGAGGTGGATGCCGTGTTCCACCTGGGCGCCCAGGCCATCGTGGGCGTGGCGCTCCGGAGTCCGCTGCTTACCTTCGAATCCAACATCCGCGGCACCTACAACCTTCTGGAGGCCTGCCGCATCCACCGCGACCTCGTGCGGAACATCGTGGTCGCCTCCAGCGACAAGGCCTACGGCGATTCCGACCTGCTCCCCTACACCGAGGACATGCCGCTCCAGGGGCGCCATCCCTACGATGTCTCCAAGAGCTGCACCGACCTGCTCGCCCACACCTACGCCCACACCTACGACCTGCCGGTGGCCATCGCCCGCTGCGGGAACATCTACGGCGGCGGCGATCTCAACTGGAGCCGCATCGTGCCGGGCACCATCCGGGCCGCCCTGGAGAACCGGCCGCCGGTCCTGCGTTCGGATGGCAGCAACATCCGCGACTACATCTACGTGGAGGATGTGGTGGACGCGTACCTCGCCCTGGCGGAGCGCAGCCACGAAGCGGGCATCCGCGGCGAGGCCTTCAACTTCAGCCCCGAAAGCCGCGTCTCGGTGCTGGCCATCACCCGGGCCGTGCTGAAGGCCATGGGCCGCGAGGATCTCCAGCCCATCGTGGAAGGGAAGGCCCAGGCGGAAATCCAGGATCAGTACCTCGACAGTGCCAAGGCCCGGAACCGCCTGGGTTGGGCGCCGAACCACGACCTGGCGGCCGGTCTGGATCTCACCCTGCCCTGGTACCGCGCCTACCTCGGATCGCGCCATGGCCGCTGAGGAGCTGCGCCGCCGCATCCTGGAGCTGGTGAAAACCTACGCCACCGAGCAATGGCCCGAGCGCCCCTTCGTGCCGGGGGTCAGCCCCGTCCCGGTGAGCGGCAAGGTCTTCGATGGCGCCGACGTGGCCTCCCTGGTGGACGCCTCGCTGGATTTCTGGCTCACCACCGGCCGGTTCGCCCGGGCCTTCGAGCCGCGCTTTGCCGCCTGGTGGGGCCTGCGGCACTGCTCCCTGGTGAACAGCGGCTCCAGTGCCAACCTGCTGGCGCTCACGGCCCTCACCTCGCCCCAGCTGGGCGACCGCCGCCTGTGCCCCGGGGACGAGGTGCTCACCTGCGCCGCCGGCTTCCCCACCACCGTGGCCCCCATCCTCCAGAACGGCCTGGTGCCCGTGTTCGTGGATGCCCACATCCCCAGCTACAACGTGGCTGCGGACCAGCTCGAGGCGGCCGTGGGCCCCCGCACCCGCGCCGTCTTCCTGGCCCACACCCTGGGCAATCCCTTCGATCTCGATACCGTCATGGCCCTGGCCGAAAAACACCATCTCTGGGTCATCGAGGATTGCTGCGATGCGGTGGGCGCCACCTACCGCGGCCGGAAGGTGGGTACCTTCGGAGATCTGGCCACCGTGAGCTTCTATCCCGCCCACCACCTCACCATGGGCGAAGGCGGCGCCGTGCTCACGGATGATCCGAAGCTCAAGAAACTGGTCGAATCCTTCCGCGACTGGGGGCGCGACTGCTGGTGCGAACCGGGCATGGACAACACCTGTCACAAGCGGTTCGACTGGCAGCTGGGCGATCTTCCCCACGGCTACGACCACAAGTACACCTACAGCCATCTGGGCTATAACCTGAAGCTCACCGATATGCAGGCCGCCGTGGGCCTCAGCCAGCTCGACAAGCTGGAGGGTTTCATCGCCCGGCGGCGGGCGAATGTCCAGTACCTGCTCGCCCAGCTCCGGTCCCTCGAGCCTT
>DAIDKC010000025.1 GCA_027451045.1 Holophagaceae bacterium
CTCCATCCTTCTCCGCAACCAGGATACGGGCCTGGTCCGCACCACCGAGACCAACCGGCAGGGCGAGTACCAGATCGGGCTCCTCCCCGTGGGGCCCTACGTCCTGACGGTCACCGCCCACGGCATGCGGGCGGTCCGCGATGCCGGCGTGCAGGTGTCCCTGGGCCAGAGCACCGTGGCCAACTTCAGCCTCGACACCGTGGAGGCGGCCGCCACCGTGGAGATCGTCTCCTCCTCCCAGGCCCTGGATACCACCCAGGTGAACACCATGGTGGCCATTGACCACAAGCTGGTGGAGAACGTGCCCCTCAAGGGCCGCAACTTCACGGACCTCATGAAGCTCACCCCCGGTTCCGTGACCGGGGCCACGGGCCGCCAGGTGGTGGAAGGTTCCCGCGGCATCATGAACAACCTCACCATTGACGGCACCAGCTTCAATTCCACCTTCTACGGGGATCCCCGGGGCGGGACGGCCATTCCCTTCTCCTTCGGTCTCGACACCGTGAAGGAACTGCAGATCATCACCGACGCCTACGATCCCCAGTACTCCGGTGCCGGGGCCGTCGTCAACGCGGTGACCAAGCAGGGCACCAACACCTTCTCGGGGGACATCCAGGAGCAGTTCCGGGACCAGAACTGGGTGGCCCGGATCCGCCCGGTGCCCTACGACCCCCGCGGCACCACCAACGCCCTCGCGGCCCGCACCCTGGCCTTCAGCCAGCAGCAGTTCAGCGCCAATGTGGGCGGTCCGATCATCAAGGACAAGCTGTTCTACTTCGTGGGCGTGGAGACCGAGCACTACTCCACGAACCTCACGCCCGTGGCCGGGTACAGCTCCAGCGGCGGGAACTCCCTGACGAACCTGGACACCTTCATCACGAATTTCGGGAACATCCCCCTCGGCGACGGGAACACGCTCGGCCAGGAGGTCAACGGCTTCCCCGTCACCAACGACCAGAAGAACACCACGGTCTTCGCCCGCCTCGACTGGAACATCAACGAGAACAACCGGGCCAGCCTGCGCCTGAACACCCAGCAGTTCACCAACACCAACGGCACCAACCTGGGGAGCCAGACCGGCCTCAGCGCCAACGGCGTGGACAAGGTGAGCAGCGTCTCCTGGGTGGCCGAGCTGGTGAGCAGCATCGGGGCGAACATGACCAACGAGGCCCGCCTCCAGATCGCCGACGAGCGCCATCCCCGCACGGCCAACTCCTCGGTGCCCGAGTTCACGGTGTCCGGAGGCTTCACTGCCGGGCAGATCTGGTACGCCCCCAGCCAGCTCAACGAATTCAACAAGGAGCTGATGGACACCCTCACCTGGGCCCAGGGCGACTGGCTGCTCAAGGGCGGCGTGGACCTCCAGTGGTTCCGCTACCAGAACCAGTTCCCCCAGTACATGGGCGGGTTCTTCAGCTTCCCGGATTACGCCACCGCCAACCAGTGGGCGACGGGCACCCTGACGGCCAGTTCCCGGGTGCTCTACCGCGGCGCCATCAGCCCCACCGGCGGCTGGATTGACTACAGTTCGTCCCTCCTGGCGGGATTCGTCCAGGCCCAGTACCAGGGCTTCATGAACCACCGCCTGAACCTCACCGGCGGGTTCCGGGTCACCCGGGAGAACGAGCCCAACAACCCCATGCCCAACCCGCAGTTCATGGGCACGGACCAGGCGGACAGCAACTCCGCCGTGGACCCCCGCTTCGGGTTCAGCCTCGACCTCTTCGGGGACGGCAAGACCGTCGTGAAGGGCGGATGGGGCGCCTTCTCCAGCCCGGATCCCAGCCTGACTGTCTCCAACACCATGACGGCCAACGGCAACACCATCACGGTCTACAGCATCGCCCCCTCTGCCAGCGCCGCCGCGCTCGCGGCCTGGAACAGCGGCGCCCTCTCCTACGCCACCCGCACCCAGAACGGCACCGCGCTGACGGGACTCGACCCCGCCACCCTTGCGGCTCTGGGAGGGGTGAGCCGCACGGGCCAGCTGTGGGACCCCGCCAACAAGATGCCCCGCAAGATCAGCAGCTCCATCGGCGTGGATCACCGCTATGACAACGGCCTGACGCTGGGCGTTCGTGCGGAGTACTCGGTCTTCCAGCACCAGCAGTACTTCGTGAACGTGAACCTCACGCCCGTGTCCGGCGGCTACTACAACGACGGGTACGGCACCGCCGTGAACGCCTTCACCACCGCCCGCCAGCCCTTCGTCATCATCCGGGGACGGCAGATCAACCTCACCGGATTCGGCGACGTCTTCCTTTCCGAGAACAACGGCACCGGCACCTACCGCGGCCTCACCTTCACCGCGTCCCGCACCTCCGATGCGGGCTTCGGCTTCCAGAGCAGCGTGACCTGGTCGAAGGCCATGGACATCAACAGCAACGAGCGCATCACCAACAACGGGGGCTACGGCGGCAGCGTCACCAACAATCCCGCCGATCCCTATGCCAACCTGGCTCCCAGCGACAGCGATGCCCGGTTCCGGGGTGTCTTCACGGGCTACTTCCCCGTGGTCTACGGCATCCAGGGCGCCGTCACATACCAGTACCAGACCGGTCTCCCCTACTCCGCCATGGCCTCCTCGGATCTGAACGGGGATGGCGTCTACAACGACTACGCGCCGGGCTACGGCGGTCGGAATGCCTGGCGCCAGCCCGCCCAGCGCTACTTCGACCTGGCGCTCAAGCGCGACTGGAAGCTCGTCAACAGGATCCAGATCCAGGGGGGCATCCAGGTCTTCAACGTCTTCAACTGGGCCAACCAGTCCACGGGGCAGACCACCGCAATCGACCGGTTCGGCGCCCCCATCGCCAGCTTCGGCGCCATTGACACGCCGGACCGGGCGCCCAGGGAAGTCCAGCTCAGCCTGAAGCTCAAGTTCTAGGCACCCCGTTGCCTGCTCCCCGAAAGGCCCCGCCCCCGGCGGGGCCTTTGATCGGGCGCCCTCCCCCGGCAGAGTCGCAGGCTTTGGAATGTGAACCGCTCGGAGCGGCAGGCGGGGCCGCACGCAGCCCCGAACTGTATTGAGGCACCGTCCGGTGGCTCACTTCTGGTGTACGCCACTGGTGCAGGGGCGGCCTGGGTCCCAGCTTCGGGGGGCCGCGACGCCATCCTCCCTAGATGACCGCCTCTTCCCTTGTCGCCGCAGGGAGAAGGCCCGCCAGCAGGAAACCACCCCCGGTGGGGCATCCTCGAACGACGCCAGAGTCCCCCAAAGAAAGGCTAGACATTCGTCGGGATTCCCCTTCTTGGATCCTACAAAGGCAACGATGCTCAGCCCGCGGAATCGGAACAAGGCGCATCCCGAAGGGATGGTCCAGTAGCCATTTGATCACCCCTCAGCCGAAGGACGGGTCAACGAACAGTCATCAGTGCCCCGTTGCCTCCATCTGAACCTTCCCGACCTGGGCCTTTCCGACATTGAAGCGCTGGTAGCCAGAAACCTCGAAGGAGAAGTCGAAGCGCTCGTCGTGCAGCCAACGGCTGAACAGATCAGGACGAAGACTCGGATTGAGACGGTAGTAGACCTGGCCCCACATGTCCGGGAAGACCTTCCGGTCATCCATCTCGAAGAAGAGCCCGTCAGCGGCCCGGGCGCCTGCGGGCCAGGCGGTCGCCTTGGCCACCACCCGATCCGCCGCATCCACCCAGACCTGCCCCTGCATGTGGTCCAGCACCCCCTGGGGATCCTTGAAACCGGGCCGGGGGCGGAAGGAGAGGCGGATCATGGGGCGCCCCTCCAGCGCATCCGCAGCCACCTCGAAGAATGCCGAATGTTCGAGGAAGCCGTAGACTCCCACTAGCATGCCGTGGTAGCCCGGCGTGTTGCACAAGTCGTGCTCCCCCTGGGGCAATCGGGCCTTCCTGGCCAGGAAGTCCTCCATCGCCTTGACCGCCCGGGCCCGCTCAGCCTCCAGGCGGGCCGGTGCCGCGGGTACGCCGTTGTGCTCCGTCCGCACCAGGATTGAATGGGGTTCGCCGGGATAGACATCGTAGGTGTTCGTCTCGGAGGACTTCAGCCGGCCCTTGGCGTCGAACCAGCGGACCCACTCCCTGGTGGTACAGACATAGTCCACGTCATAGACCGCCCTCCCGTCCAGTCGGCGCTGGTGCTGAATGACTTCTGCCAGGAAAGGAGCAAGGTGGTCCAGTCGAGGCAGACCTGTCTTCGTTGCCCCCAGCATGGTCATGCAACAGGCCAGCAGGCCACACAGGGAAAGGCGCATGATGTCACTCCAGCCGTCGCTTCAGTGTATATGGGGGGCGATAGCATCAAAAACACAACGATCTTCCGCGCGCATGCACCCACATTTCGTTTCTGATGATGCGACAAGGATCCTCTCGATCTCATCCAGGCTGAGTCCATCTCTGGTCTGGTCGTAAAACTTCGGGGTAGCGAGTTCACCGCCGTTCGCCAGGAATGCCGTGATCACCAATGGCGCAGAAGGTGGGGAACCCGGTCACATGAACGTTTTCGAGGTGGGCTCCCGGCGATGTCAAACACCTTCTGCCTCCCCGGCAGAGCCGGGAGGTTGCCTGAAGTTGCTAGTCTGGAGACATGAGCACGCAGCAGGAGCGCACTGCCCCGTCGGCGGAGCCGATGCCCCCAGGGCGCGGCACGGGAGGTGCCGCGTGAAGATCCTCATGCTGGGGGATGTCGTGGGCGAACCCGGCCGGCGGCTGGTGGAGGCCCATCTTCCCGCCTTGCGGCGGGAGACCGGGGCCGATCTGGTGGTGGTGAACGGGGAGAATGCCGCCCACGGCCACGGCATCACGGAAGGCATCGCCCGGGAATGGTTCGACCACCTGGGGGTGGATGTCATCACCACCGGCAACCACGCCTTCGATGTCAAGGGGATCGAGGTCTACCTGCGCCAGGAGCCGCGCCTGCTGCGCCCGGCCAACCATCCTCCGGACACCGCCGGGAACGGATGGATCAAGCTGCACATGCCGTCCGGCGAGGAGGTGCTCGTGCTGAACCTGATGGGGAGGGTCCACATGCCGGCCTGCGACTGCCCCTTCCGGTGCGCCGACCTCCTGCTCCAGAAGGAGCGGGCGGACGTGGTGATCGTGGACATGCACGCCGAGGCCACCAGCGAGGCCCAGGCCATGGGCCACCACCTCGACGGGAGGGCCGCGGCGGTCCTGGGTACGCACACCCATGTGCCCACCCTGGACGCCAAGCTGCTGCCCGGCGGCACGGCCTATGTCACGGACATCGGCATGACCGGCCCCTACGGGGGCGTCATCGGCATGAAGAAGGAGGCCAGCCTGTCCCGCTTCCTGAAGGTCCAGCGGGCCAAGTACGAAGTGGCGGACGGGGACCTCCAGCTCCACGCCGTGCTCGTCGAGACCCGGGGCCGACGCGCCGTGCGGATCGAACGGATGCTCCGGACCCTCTGACGCCGGAAAGCGGGGGACCAGGAGTCCCCCGCCCTCCGTCTGGGGCTGGCCCTACTTCCCGTGGCGCTCCATGCGCTCGGCCCGGCGCTCCTTGCGGACGCCCTTCCGCTCGTTGCGAGCCCCGCGCAGTTCCTGGCGCTCCCCTTTGAGTGCCTGGGCCGCCCCGGCCCGCTCGCGGCGCTCGCCGTGGTTCTCCAGCGCCTCCCCGGCCCGGGTGCGGCCCCGGGACTCCAGGCGCTCCCCCTTCCGCTCCATGCGCGCGCCCTGGCGCTCCTTCCGGGTCCCGCCGCGCTCGTTCCGGGTCCCCCGGCGCTCCTGGCGCTCCCCCTTGCGCGCCTGCCGCTCGCCCCTGCGCTCCACCCGCTGGCTCGCCGGGGGCGGAACCGGAGCCTGCGCCATCAGGGAAACCCCGATGAGGCTGGCGGCGAGGATGAAGACCACGCGCTTCTGGATCCTGGACATGTCTGGCTCCTGTGCGGCTGGGCCGCGGTGCGGGAATCGTCCCGCCCGCATCCAAGCGCGCGCCATGCCAACTCGCGAAGTCGAGCGCCCCTCGCGTTTTCTGGAAAGGTTGAAGCCCCAGGCGTGGAACGTTGACACGGACCGTGCGGCGGAACGCCACATCACCGGACCCTGGAGCGCGGTAGGCTCGCTTCATGATCGAGCCCATCCAGGTCAGTGCCCAGGTGCGCATCCCCGGCGAGGCGATCCGCTTCAAGGCCGTCCGGGCCGGGGGCCCCGGGGGCCAGAACGTGAACAAGGTGGCCTCCAAGGTGGAACTCCGCATCGCCCTGGATCAGATCGAAGGCCTTCCGGAGGATGCCCTGGCCCGCCTGCGGGAGGCCCAGCGGAACCGCCTGGACGCCGAGGGTCTCTGGATCGTCGTGAGCGACCTCACCCGGGACCAGCTCAAGAACCTGGAGGATGCCCGGATGAAGGCCGCCGCCGCCGTCCGCAAGGCCCTGGTCCGACCCAGGGCGCGGACCGCTACCCGGCCCACCCGCGCCTCGAAGGAGCGCCGGCTGGAGGCGAAGAAACGGACGGCGGAGGTCAAACGGGGGCGGCGGGGCGGGCTGGAATGACCCTGCAGCCTCGGATCGGAACGCTCTGCGATAATATTTAGATATTTTTCTAAATATTGTAGACTCCTGCCCGAGGTCCCGCGTGGCGTTCTCCTCCGTCGTCTTCAAGGCCCTGGCCGATCCTTCCCGAAGGGAGATTCTCGAGCGCCTGCGCGCCGGCGACCTGAACGCGGGGGAACTGGCGGAAGGCCTCCCCATGACCCGGGCGAGCGTATCCCACCACCTCAACCTGCTGAAGCAAGCCGGCCTGGTGCGGGTGCGCCGCCAGGGGCAGAACCAGGTCTACACCCTCGACACGACGGTCTTCCAGGAGGCCATGCAATGGCTCATGACGTTCTTCCAGAAGGAGTCGGGGCCGGTGCCCCGGAACCGACGCGGCTGATCCGGGACTGGCCCCTCTGGCTCCTGCTCGCCCTCGACTGGGTGGTGGCCGCCTGGAGCCTGCCCCGCCTCCCCGATCCGACTCCGCTTCACTGGAACCTGCACGGGCGGGTGGACCAATGGGGCTCTCCCTCGGAAGCCGCGTTCCTCCTGCCCGCCTGCGCCGTGGCGGTCTACCTGATCGCCCTGGGGCTGTCCGTTCTCCAGGGGCGCGGCCAAGCAGCCTCCCGCACCCCCGGCGAGGCCATGCGGCAGGCCCGCTGGATCCTGGTCACGGCCTGCTCGGGCATGCACCTCGCCCTGATCCTGGGCCTGGTGCAGGGCGAAACCGGATCCCCCCGGTGGATCTTCCTGCTTCTGGCCCTTCTCCTGATGCTTCTCGGGAACCTGCTGCCCCGAGTGGAACCCGGGGTGCGGCCTTCCGCACCGGCCGAGGCCCGGGACGCCTGGCGCGCAGCCTACCGGACCGCCGGCCGCCTCCTGGTGGGCGCGGGCCTGCTGCAGGCCTGCACCTTCTGGCTGTCCCCGGCCGTCTTCACCGGCATCCTCACCGGGAGCCTCCTCCTGGCCTTCCTGGCCCCCCTCGTCGTCCTGTCCTCTCGGCTTCACCGCATCCGGACCCAGGCCCCAGAGGCCCCGGCCGGAGAGGCAGGTACCGCGGGCCCTTTGCTCTCCCCGCACGATGGCGTCGCCTTCGCGGGCCTGGCCGGACTGCTCCTCCTGCAGCGGATCCTGGGCCCCGATGCCGTTCCCGCACCCCTGCGCTGGGCCATCCCCGGACTGCTGGCGGCCTGGGCGATCCTGCTGGCCGACGCCGCGCGTCCCGCCCCGGAGGAGGTCCGGCGCACCGCGAACCTCATCCGCGGCTGGCTGATCCTGGGATTGGCAGCGGGAACGGCCTGCCTCCGCCTCCAGGCCGGAGGGCCGGTCCTGCCCCTGGTCATGGCGCTGGGCTGCCTCCATCTCTTTCCGGGTCTGGCCCAGGCCCGGGCGCGACGCACGGCCTCGGACGCAGCCCGGAGGCAGTGGGGCGAAGGCCCCATGCCCTGGGATCCGAACGATCCGAGGGTCATCGTCCCGAAGGGGCTGGGACTCGGCTGGAGCTACAATTTCGCCCGCGCCGCCACCTGGGTGCTGCTGCTGGGAACGCTCGGCCTCGTGGCCCTGGTTGTGGTCCAGCGGGGCGCAGCTGGGGCTTGACGATCCGTCAGCCCGCAATCCCTCCGACTGCCTGTGACCGGGCCCGGAGCCGCGCTGCGCTAGACTCTCCGGGTCTGGAGGAGCCATGGCCCGGAAGCTGGTGGAGTGCGTGCCGAACATCTCGGAAGGCCGGGATGCCGCGAAGATCAAGCAGGTGACAGACGTCATCGCGGCGGTCCCGGGCGTGTCGCTCCTCGACGTGGATCCCGGCGCCGACACCAACCGCACGGTCATCACCTTCGTGGGCGAGCCCGAG
>DAIDKC010000026.1 GCA_027451045.1 Holophagaceae bacterium
CTGGCTCTCCGTGGCAGTGCCCCCGCCCATCCTCCCGCCGGGACTCGTCATGCAGCGCGCCATGGCCACGGCGGCGCGCCTGCTCGATCCCGGGGGCAGGACCCTCGGGCTCAAGTGGCCGAACGATCTGGTGGCCTGGAAGGAGGGCCAGTTGCGGAAGGTCGGGGGCATCCTGGGGGAGCAGGTCGGGGGGCGCCTCATCCTGGGACTGGGGGTCAACCTGACGACAGCCCCGGAGATCCCGGGGCGCGCCGTGCCTCCGGTCGCGCGGGTGGACCTGGGTCTCGGGCCCCTTGAGCCCCTTGATGCTGCTCGCGACATCGCGAACGCCTGGAATGATTTGGGCGAAATGCCTCCACCCGCCTTCCTGTGGCCTCGGCCTGAGATGCCCATCCAGTGGGAAGGGGGGCAGGGCATCTGCCTGGGCTGGGAGCCCGATGGCCGGCTCCGGGTCGCGGCAGCATCCGGCCTCCTCCGGCTCAGTGCGGGGGATGTCCAGGCCCTGGGGGCGCGCTCCTAGGCGCTGTGGGCCTGTCCGGCCTTGGCATGCCAGAGGTGGGTCATGATGAAGGCGCCGATGAGGCTGAATGGGATGATGCAGCCCACCCACACCCAGGCGTGGGTGGGGGTGTGGCCGAGCGAGGCGGTCCCGTTCCAGCCGTAGTACTTGAGGATGGACCCCAGGCCGATGCCCGTGAGCCCCGAGCCGATGTACTGGATGCCGTCGAGGGCACCCGCCACGGTGGCGGCAGCCTTCCGTCCTCCGAAATCCATGGAGGCGGTGCCCGTCAGCATGCCGTGGACGCCGAAGATGAACATGGCCGTGAGGCCCAGCAGCACGACGGCCCAGATCTGGCCGGCGTGGGTCCCGTGGCCGAAGGCCGCCCCCAGGAGGCAGAGCATGACCACCTGGACCAGATAGAAGATGAAGGCCACGGGAGGGCGCCGGGACTGGAAGAGCTTGTCGCTCATCCAGCCGCACAGCAGCCCGCCGAGGATGCCTCCAGCCATGAAGGCCACGCCGGTCCACCAGAAGATGGGATCTCGGGTCGGCAGGAGGTACAGGGTCCGGAGGTACTCGGTGAAGTAGAGCATCACGCCCTGGCGCACGAAGCCCGTGCAGAACTCCGCACAGATGAGGGCAACGATGATGGGGTTGTGGAAGACCTTCCGCATCAGTTCGGCGAAGGGCAGGGGCGTATCGTCGCTGTCCTGGGCCCGGGAGCCGTCGCCGGTGTCGAAGTCCAGGAACCCGGCATGGCTCGGCCGGTTCCGCACGAGGAAGAGGTCCACCGCGAACATGAGGCCCATGAAGAGGCTGGGCACGATGAAGATCCAGTACCAGGGGAGCCTGCTGAGGATGAAGGCCCCTGCGGAGACGGCGAAGAAGTAGCCCGAGGAGATCATGATTCCGAAGATGCCCCCGAAGACGCCGCGCTCCTCGACGTGGAACCAGGTGCTGTTGACCTTCACCACGGAGAGGGCCCCCAGGCTCTGGAAGTACATGTTGAGACTCCAGAGCAGGCTGCGGCTCACCATGAGCTTGGTGGTGAATCCCCCGAGGAACATCAGGCCGATGACGAGGTTCAGCGCTCCCGCGCCGAGCGCTCCGTAGAGGATGGCCTTCCGTCCCCCGATGCGGTCCGCCAGGGGGCCGGTGAAGGCCACCGAGAGTCCGTAGGTCCAGAATCCAAGGGTGGCGATGAGTCCCATCTGGGCGATGTCCAGGTGGTACATCCCGCCGATCTTGGATTTCACTACGTTGAAGTTGTAGCGGCCCATGTACATGGCCGCATACGTGAGGCCCAGGGGGAACCAGTTCATGAACCGGCGGAATCGGTAGGTGCGGCTGTGTTCCAAGGTGACCTCGAGGTCTCCAGGCTACCGGAGCGCGCTGTCCCGCCCAAGTAACGAGGGTGTGAAGGGGCTCACCGGGCCTTCTGGAATACCTCGTCCGTGCCGGTCAATTCCCAGGTGCCCCCCCGGCGGACGAAGGTGGCATGGCGATCCTTGGTGGCACCAAGCGCCACATCGGGGTGCAGGAGCTGGAAGAGGGGGAACTGGGGCGTGGGATTGGCCAGACGGATCCGGTAGGTGACCCGGGCCCCGCCGGAAACCGGCTCCATGCTCAGGGCCCGCACGAAGACCGCCTGGGCCGCCGGGACGCGGAACCCATCCGGGGCTGGGGCGATGGACGCCGGGGCGCCCGGCTTCAGGCGGAAGGTGCAGGTCTCCTGGGACCCGGCATCCGTCGAGACGATGTCGAACCACCCCGTGGAGGCGAGGTTGGCCTTGAACTGGTCCAGGCGCAGGGCCTCGGGGCTCCCCTTCTCGGCCACGACCTTCCCGGGCACGACCACCGGCACCACCACCGGGTAGGTTTTCGCCAGGAGGGCCTCGGCGCGCGGCCGATCCAGCTTGGGCTTGCAGCCGAGGGCGAGCAGCAGGCCCGGGAGCAGGAACGCGGGGGTGAATCGGGGCATGCGGGTCTCCTCCGGGGATCCGGTGATGGTGACACAGCGCAGGCCGTGCTGCAGCGGCCGTGGCGCGGGAGCCCGCCTCCGCCCGCAGGGGCCTCAGGGCACCGGGGCCTGGATCAGTTCGAGTCTCCGGCGGAGCTCCTGGAGCGTGAAGGGCTTGGGCAGGAGACCGGCGCAGCCGTGGCGCTCGACGAGGTCCAGGGCCGCCTGATCGGCTCGGCCAGTGGCCAGGAGGATGGGTACCTCCGGGGCCAGGAGCCGGATCCGTGGGAGGGTGCCGGAACCCCCCAATCCGGGCATGTTGAGGTCCAGGACCACCACATCCGGTCGCAGCCCGGACTCCAGCCGCGCCAGGGCTTCCTCGCCGCTGGCAACGCTGGAGGGTATATGGCCGGCCGAACGGAGGAGGGTCTCCGTGGCTTCCCGGATGAGGTCGTCATCATCCACCACGAGCACATTCAGGGGCCTCAAGGGCCCTGGGGGCAGGGACTCGGGCAGGGGGGAGGGCTCGGGGTCGTGGGTGGCGCAGGCGGGCAGGCGGAGATGGACGGTGGTGCCCTGGCCGGGAGCGCTGAGGATCTCCACCCGGCCCTGATGGGCCTTCATCGTGGAGTAGACCATGGCCAGCCCCAGTCCCGTGCCCTTTCCCGTCCCCTTGGTGGTGAAGAAGGGCTCCATGGCCCGCTCGAGCACCTCCCGCGTCATCCCGCTCCCCGTGTCCTGCACGCAGGCCTCGACCCAGCCGTCCTCGGCATTCCGGGTCGCCAGGGTCAGGGTGCCCTGGTCGGGCATCGCGTCCACCGCGTTCACGCACAGGTTCATCACGGCATGGGCCAGGGCGTTCCCATCCCCCCGGACGGGGTGGAGATCGGGGGCCAGGTCGAGCACGAGCCGGACCCGGGACAGGGTGGTGCGCTCGAGCAGCCGGGCCTCCTCCCGCAGGATGGCATTGAGGTCCAGTTCCTTCGTCTCCACCTGCTCCCGGCGCGCGAAGCTCAGCAGGCTGCGGACCATGTCGCCGCCCCGGGTCGCGGCCTTGGCGATGGTTTCGAAGGCCCGGTGGTCCGGATGCTCAGGGGGGAGGCGCTCGACATGGGCCGAGGCGAGGCCGAGGATGGCGCCTAGCACGTTGTTCATGTCATGGGCGATGCCGCCGGCCAGCGTGCCAAGGCTTTCCATCTTCTGTGCCTGCTGGAGCTGGCGCTCGAGTGCCGCTCGCTCCTCCATGTCCTTCCGGGCCGGGGTGAGATCGCGGAGGGTCATGAGGAGGCTGACGGGATGGTCCGCCTCGTCCTTGACCACTTTCAGGAAGATCTCCAGGGGCAGGTGGACGGGATTGTCCGGGTGGTCCGCCTCCATCACCATCCGGAAATCCCTTCGCTCCTCCTGGGCCCGGCAGACCGGGCACGGCGCCAGTTCGCCTCGCGGGTGCAGGATGCGGGTGATGGGGCATCCGATGGCGCTCTCGGGGGTCGTGCCCGTGGCGCGGAAGAACGCCCGGTTGGCCCGGAGGATCCGCCGGTCGAGGTCCAGCAGGTAGACCACGTCGGAAGATGCGTCCATGGCGGCGTTCCATTCCATGGCAGCCCTGGCCGCGGCAGCCTCGGCCCGCTTGCGCTCGGTGATGTCCCGGTGGAAGGACAGGATGGCCGGTTGGCCCCCATAGGAGATCAGGCAGGCCGTGGCCTCGGTGTGGAAGACGTACCCCTCCCGGTGGATCTGGTTCAGCTCGACCTTCAGGGTCTCCCCGGTCATCAGGCGACGGAGCCGCCCTGGCACCAGGGCGTTGGTATCCGCGGTGTTCAGATCGCGGATGTCCCGGCCCAGCATCTCCTCCCGGGTCCAGCCATGCATGCGGGCGAAGGCCTCGTTGAGGTCCAGGAGCCGCCCTTCCAGGCTGAAGATGATGATGCCGTCAATGGCCTTCTCGAAGATGGTCCGGAACCGCTGTTCGCTTTCCTGGAGCTCCAGCTCGTACTGCTTGCGGGACGTGATGTCCTGGTTGGTGGCCCGCCGCCCGGCGGGGCGCCCCTCGTTGTCCCGGACGGGTTCGCAGAGGTGGTGGATCCAGACCTGGTGGCCATCCCGATGCTGGATCCGGAACTCCATCGGCGCGTGGCAGGGGCCGGCGGCAGCTTCCCGGAAATGATCCACGACCCGCGGCCGGTCCTCGGGATGGCAGATCCTGAAGATCAGGCCGGGGTCCTTCTGGAACGCCTCGACGGGGTACCCGGTGGTCTGTTCACAGGAGGGGCTCATCCAGACCAGCTGGCCTTCTCCTCCGATCCAGAACTCCCAGGCATGGGTGTGGTCCGCGACCGCCCTGAACCGGAGTTCGCTGCGCCTCAGGGCCTCCGTGGCTTCGTGGATCTCGGTGACATCCAGGGCCATGGAGGCCACCCCGAGGGGACTCCCCGCCTCGTCCGTCAGGGGCGTATTGAACCATCGGCAGAGGATGATGGATCCGTCCTTGCGCCGGTTTTCGTGCTCGACGCGGGAGGCCTTGCGGTCCTGGGTGAGGCCGTCGGCGATGCCGTGGACTCGGCTCCGGAGGTCGGCTTCCGGGGGGATGATCAACTCGATGATGGGCTGGCCGAGGGCCTCCTCTGCGGAGTACCCGAACATCCCCTCGGCGGCCGGGTTCCAGCTCCGCACCCGGCCCTCCATGTCCCACTCGATGACCGCCAGGGGCGTCTGCTGCAGGTGCAGGCGCCATCGCTGCATCTGGGCCTGCAGATCGTGGTCGGTCGGGAATTTCATGGCAAGCCTTTGGGATTGTATGGTCCGGACCTTTTCTTCTCATCGTCATGACCGGGGGGATCCCTGAATTCCGGGGATTCCACGGGAGGGGGTTTGACGATGCGCAAGGCTACTGGGTGCCGAAGAGGGATCCGGGGCGCCCCTGGCCGAGGGACGGCGAAGGGAGTCCAGACGCCGGGTATCCTGGATGCCTCGTGTCGAAAGGGGATCTGCCGTGAATCCTGGCTTCCTGAACCACCTGAATGCCGAACTCCAGAAGCTCCGCGATGCCGGGCTCTACAAGACCGAGCGGGTGATGACGAGTCCCCAGAGCGCCTGGGTGGAGGCCAACGGCAAGAAGGTCATCAACCTCTGCGCCAACAACTACCTGGGCCTGGCCAACCACCCCGAGCTGGTGAAGGCGGCCGAGGCGGCCCTCCCGAAGTACGGCTTCGGCCTCTCCAGCGTGCGCTTCATCTGCGGTACCCAGGACATCCACAAGCAGTTGGAGGCCAAGATCAGCGCCTTCCTCGGCATGGAGGACACCCAGCTCTACTCCAGCTGCTTCGACGCCAACGGCGGTGTCTTCGAGCCCCTGCTGGGCGAGGAGGACGCCCTCATCAGCGACGCCCTCAACCACGCCTCGATCATTGACGGCATCCGCCTCTGCAAGGCCCAGCGCTTCCGCTATGCCAACAGCGACATGGCCGATCTGGACGCCCAGCTCAAGGCCGCCAGCGGCTGCCGCTTCAAGCTGGTGGTGACGGATGGCGTCTTCAGCATGGACGGCTACATCGCCAAGCTGCCGGAGATCTGCGACATCGCGGAGAAGCACGGGGCCATGGTGATGGTGGACGACAGCCACGCCGTGGGCTTCATCGGCGAGAAGGGCCGCGGCACCCACGAGCACCACGGCGTCATGGGCCGGGTGGACATTCTCACAGGGACGCTCGGCAAGGCCCTGGGCGGCGCCAGCGGCGGCTACGTGGCCTCCAGCCAGCCCGTCATTGACTGGCTGCGCCAGAAGAGCCGCCCCTACCTGTTCTCCAACACCCTGGCGCCCACCATCGTGGCCACCAGCCTGCGCGTGCTGGACCTGCTGGAGCAGGGCGGAGAACTGCGTACCCGCCTCCGCGAGAACAGCCGCCACTTCCGCGCGGGCATGGAGAAGCTGGGCTTCAAGCTGCTCCCCGGCGAGCATCCCATCATCCCCGTCATGCTCTACGACGCGCCCCTGGCCCAGGAATTCGCCAAGCGGCTGCTGGACGAGGGCGTCTATGTCATCGGCTTCTTCTTCCCCGTGGTGCCCCAGGGCCAGGCCCGCATCCGCACCCAGATGTCCGCCGGGCACAGCCGGGAGGATCTCGACCGCGCCATCGCCGCCTTCGCCAAGGTGGGCCGCGAACTGGGCGTGATCAAGTAGGTCCGGGACTGACGGGGATCACAGCCGGATGCGGTACGTGGTCCCCGGCAGCTGCTCCTTGAGCAGCAGGTCTATGGTCCACCGGCCATCGGGGAAGGCCTCGTAGACCCGGGCCGTCAGCACGGCCTCCTTCAGCCAGGCCTTCATCTCGTCGTAGCTGGTGAAGGGCGGCGGGGTCCAGTCCTCGACCACGGGGCCGGGGACGTGCCCCGGGCGCACGTAGGCCTGGAGGCGGCTCAGGGCTTCGACGGCGTCCCGCCTCACCCGCAGGCTCCCATCCGGGTACCCTCCGGCAGGAGGGATTGCACCAGGGACTCCAGGAGGGCGAGGCTGGCCGGGTCCAGGGGACGGGTGAACTGCACGGCCGTGCCGAGGGCATCGCTCCTGACGATCTGGCCCCTTGCCACGATGCGCTTCCCCGTATCCTTCGCCGTGAGGAGGATGGCGATGCCGCAGGGATGACCCACCTTCAGGGCCGGGGTAGGCTCGAACAGAAGGCCCCCTAGGCTCACGTTGCGGGCCCCGGCGTAGCTGATCATCTCTTCATCGGTGACGATCTTCACCCGGTAGCCGATGGGAACACGGGGAAAGGCGCGATGGTCGGGCGGCTGGGTCATGGGATATCCGGGCGGACATCATACCGCAGCGTCCGCGCCCGATGGTCCTCCGGCCTGGGCCGAGGCCGGCATCCAGGCTCGCGGGGCGGGCTCCTGTGAAAAGGGTCAACCTCCCTGCTGGAAGCCTTGGATGGACCTGGGTTTGGTGCTCCAATGGGGCGTCCGGAGGGATCCATGAAAGCCCTGGTGAAGGCCAAGCGGGAGGAAGGCATCTGGATGGCCGAGGTGCCGATGCCGGAGGTGGGCCCCAACGATGTGCTCATCCGGGTGCACAAGAGCGCCATCTGCGGCACGGATGTCCACATCTACAACTGGGACGCCTGGGCCCAGAAGACCATCCCCGTGCCCATGGTGGTGGGCCACGAGTACGTGGGCGTGATCGAGGCCGTGGGATCCGAGGTGGAGGGCTACAAGCCCGGAGACCGCGTGAGCGGGGAGGGCCACATCACCTGCGGCCACTGCCGGAACTGTCGGGCGGGCAAGCGCCACCTCTGCCGCAATACGGTGGGCGTGGGCGTGAACCGCACGGGCTCCTTCGCGGAGTACCTATCCATCCCGGCCTTCAACGTCTTCAAGGTTCCGGACAACATCCCCGACGAAGTGGCTTCGATTTTCGACCCCTACGGCAATGCGGCCCACACGGCCCTGAGCTTCGACATGGTGGGCGAGGACGTGCTCATCACAGGCGCGGGGCCCATCGGGATCATGGCCGTGGCCATCGCCAGGCACGTGGGCGCGAGGAACGTGGTGGTCACGGACGTGAACGAGTACCGCCTTTCCCTGGCCCGGAAGATGGGCGCCACCCTTGCCGTGAACCCCCTGGAAAAGGACCTGCCCAGCGTCATGAAGGAACTGGGGATGACCGAGGGCTTCGACGTCGGCCTGGAGATGAGCGGCAACCGCAATGCCTTCGAATCCATGCTGGAGGCCATGCACCACGGCGGCCGCGTCGCCCTCCTGGGCATCCTCCCTGGCGACTGTGCCGTGGACTGGAGCCAGGTGATCTTCAAGGGCCTCATCCTCAAGGGCATCTATGGCCGGGAGATGTTCGAGACGTGGTACAAGATGGCCGCCATGATCCAGAGCGGCCTGGACATCACGCCGGTCATCACCCACCGCTTCGGCATTGACGACTTCCAGAAAGGCTTCGATGCCATGCGCAGCGGCCAGAGCGGGAAGGTCATCCTGGACTGGGGCGTGCACTAGGCGCAACCGGGCCCGCGGCCGCGGCTCAGCGCGGCGGCTGGGGCTGGGGGATGGGCGGGAAGACGGGTGAATCCAGCAGGGAGCCGTTCTGGAAGAGGATGTCCCTGGCATCACCCTTCCCGCCTGGCTTGAGGTCTGTGCCCAGACAGGCCAGGTCGTAGGCGTCCAGGGCGGTATTGAACTTCTGCCGGAAATGCCCCCTGCGGTCCTCGAAATTCTGGATGGGGGCCGATACGAAGGCCCGGTAGAGGAACGGGTGCCCCCACGGCGTCTGGGGGACCACGTCGAGGTACTCGGGAACCAGGTCCTGGAGGCTGCCGGGATAGGCCCCGTGGCGTTCCTTGTACCGGGCGAGGGCATCGCAGATGCGCCTCATGGAGGCGAGCACCTGGCGGTGGCGTTCCGCGATGTCGCGGGCCACGAAGTCGTCCAGGAGGACCAGGTCCTTGCGGGCCTGGCGCGCGGCGTCGCTGTCCGGATAGCGGGCCACGAGCTGCTGCATCATGGAGCGGGCTTCCAGGCTGCGCCCCTCGAGGTTGAGCTTCATCGCCTCCGCGTAGATGTTCCCGGGCAGTCTGGGATCCTCCGAACTGCAGCCGAGCAGGGCTGCGAGGGCGAGCATGGAGGCGGTTCGGGCCCAGGGCATGGCGGCACCATAGCAGAGCGGGGCTCCCGCTTGAAGTAGGATGGGACTGGAGGTGGACATGTCGGGACGACCCATGCTGGTCGGCATCGTGGGCGGTTCCGGCAGCGGGAAGACTTCCGTGGCCGCGGAACTGGTCAAGCGCCTCGAGCGCCGGGGCCTGGGCCCCCTGCTGCTGGACATGGACGCCTACTATGCGCCGCTCGAGCTCGTGAAGGCCCGCTTTGGTGACCGCCCCGTGAACTGGGACCATCCTCACGCCTTCGATCTCGAGCTCATGGCCGCCCACCTGACCGCGCTCCACCATGGCCAGGCCATCCGGAAGCCCCGCTACGACTTCACCCTTTCCGACCGGACGGGCTGGGAGGAGCCCCTGCCGCCCGGTCCGGTGGTCATCCTGGAGGGCCTCCTGCTCTTCGCCCTGCCGGAACTCAGGGATCAGCTGGACGTGAAGATCTTCGTGGACACCGACGCCGACATCCGGATCCTGCGGCGCATCCGGCGGGACACCCGGGAGCGGGGACGCAGCCTCGAGAGCGTCATGGAGCAGTACGAGCGGAGCGTGCGTCCCATGCACCTGGAGTTCGTGGAACCCAGCAAGCGATGGGCGGATCTCATCGTGCCCACGGGCGTGGAGAACCGGACGGCCCTCGACATGATCGTCCACCACATCTGCGGGCGGGTCCTGGGTGGCGAGGAGGCTGGACGTGTTTGAAGCAGGGCCGGATCTCAGTCCCTTCCACTTCATGACCCTGGATCCGGCCGTGGTGCAGATCCTGGATGTCCGCCAGCCCTGGGAGCACGCCCTGGCCCGGCTGCCGCATGCGCGCCTCATCCCCCTGGGCGAGCTCACCGAGCGTGCCGGAGAGCTCGATCCCGCCCGTCCTGTGGCCGCCTACTGCCACCATGGTGTGCGGAGCCGCTTCGCCCTTGCCATCCTGCGGGACCTCGGCTTCACCGACCTGGCCCATCTGGCGGGCGGCATAGACGCCTACAGCGGCCTGGATCCCACGGTCCCGAGGTACTGATGCGCCCCCTCCAGGTCCATCCCGAGGACTTCGATCCTGCCCGTCCGTGGATCCAGGAGTCCGTGGAGGTGCGCCAGGCCTCCCGCATCTTCCGCGAGGTCCTCGCCCGGCGCCGCAGTCCCCACACGGGCCGGGAACACGTGTTCTACCGGCTGGAGGGGGCGGACTGGGTGAATGTCGTGGCCTTCACCTCCGCCGGCGAGCTGCTGGTGGTGGAGCAGTTTCGCCATGGAATAGACGCGGCCACCCTGGAGATTCCCGGGGGATCCTGCGATCCGGGCGAGGCACCCGCGGAATCCGCCCGCCGGGAGCTCCGCGAGGAGACCGGGCACGAAGCCGGGCGCTGGGTTCCCCTGGGGTCCTGCACGCCCAATCCTGCCACCCAGGACAACCGCTGTCATGTCTTCCTCGCCCTGGACTGCACGCCGGCCGGCCGGCTCGACCTCGATCCCGCCGAGGAACTGCAGGTGCTGGCCTGCTCCTGGAATGAATGGCAGGAGAGGATGCGACGCGGCGAGGTCCACCATGCCCTCGTGCTCGCGGCCTTCATGCTGCTCCAGCTCTGGGAGGGATGGCCCGAACTGCGGCGGAGCCTGGAGGCCCGTTCCGGTTAGGCTATTGGGAGGTCCGGTTCGGGAGGGGACATGGCTAGCGAGTGCTCGTTCGACGTGGTGTGCAAGGTGGACCTGGACGAGGTCAAGAACGCCGTGTCCCAGGCCATGAAGGAGATCGGCCAGCGGTACGACTTCAAGGGCTCGATCTCGAAGATCGAGCTGAAGGACGAGAAGATTCTGGTCCTGACCAGCGATGACGAGGTGAAGCTTCGGGCGGTGATTGACGTGCTCCAGAGCAAGCTCCACAAGCGGGGCGTGAGCATCCGCAGCATGGTCTATGGGAAGGTCGAGCCCGCCGCCAAGGGCACCGTCCGCCAGGAAGTCACGATCCAGCAGGGCATCCCCCAGGAGAAGGCCAAGGGCCTGATCAAGGTGCTCAAGGATTCCAAGATCAAGGCCCAGGCCAGCATCCAGGGCGACCAGCTCCGGGTGAGCGGGAAGAACCGGGACGACCTCCAGGAAGTGATCGCCCTGTTCAAGAAGGAGGACCAGGGACTGGACCTCCAGTTCACCAACTACCGGAGTTGACGTGGCGCGCCTGGACCTTTCCCGCTTCTTCCAGCCCATCGTCCCCAAGCTGGCGGGCGTGGAAGCGGAGCTCCAGCGGATCCTCCAGAGTGACGTAGGCGTGGTGCAGAAGCTGGCGGACCATGTCCGCTCCGGGCAGGGCAAACGCCTGCGTCCGGCCCTCGTGCTGCTCGGGTCGAGCTTCTGCGGCCTGGACTCCGAAGCCGGGGTCCGGTTCGGCGCGGTCTTCGAGCTGATCCACACGGCAACCCTCGTGCACGACGATGTCATTGACCATGCCCAACTGCGCCGGGGACAGCCCACCCTGAACCGCCTCTGGGGCAACACCCTCACCGTGTTGTTCGGGGACCTGCTCTACCTGGTCGCCATGAGCGAAGCCATCGCCGGACGCAGCTGGCGGATGATGGAGATCCTGGCCGAAGTCACCACCCGTATGACCGAGGGCGAACTGGTCCAGAACGATGTCCTGTTCAAGCTGGATACGAGCCGGAAGGACTACTTCGACATCCAGGAGCGCAAGACGGCCCTCCTCTTCGGCGGCTGCACCGAGACGGGGGCGGTGCTGGCGGGACGGCATCCGGACGAATGCGCGGCCATGCGGGCCTACGGGCTGGAGGTCGGGCGGGCCTTCCAGCTGGTGGACGACCTCCTGGACTACACCGCCACCAGCGAGGAGTTGGGGAAACCGGCCTTCAGCGACCTGCGCGAAGGCAAGCTCACCCTGCCCATGCTGACCCTCCTGGAACGGGCGCCGGATGAAGTGCGCCCCCTCATCCGGACGATCTGGGACCGGGGGGAGGAGGTTCCCATCCCGGCCGAGGAGGAACGCGCCCTCCGGAGCCTCATCGTTCGGCATGATGCCCTGGCGGAAACCAGGGAACTGGCGCTGTCCGCCTCCAGGAATGCCGTCGCCCACCTCGCCAGCGTCCAGGGCGACGCGGCCACCGGGGCCCTCCTCCGGGAGATTCCGGAGGCCCTGCTCACCCGGAGCATGTAGACCGGGACCCGGGGCCCGCTTCAGTCCTTCAGCCCCTCCATCAGCCGCTGGAAGCGGGGGTGGGCGCGGACAGCATCCAGGTCGCCATCGTGTAGGAACCACGCCTTCTGGGTGAGGCCCGCCGCGACCGCGCGTTCGAGGCAATCCAGGGCCTCCTCGGGATCCTGGGCCAGGGCGTGGATGCATCCCAGGTTGTACAGCAACATGGGGTCCTCCGGGTCGAGACTCCGGGCCATCCTGGCCCAGGCAAGGCCCTGCTCGCGATCGCCCAGGGCCACGAGGGCATTGGCTCCAAGGTAGCGGGCCCGGATGTCGTCCGGTTCCCGCTCCAGGCGGGTCCGGACCAGCGCCAGCCCCTTCCTGCGGGCGCGCTCGGCCTCGTCCTCGACCCCCAGGCTGTGGTAGACCTGGGCCACGAGCAGGATGGCCTGGAAGTCCTCGGGACGCAGGGCCGCTGCCCATTCGAAGTACTCGGCCGCCCGTTCGAGCTTTCCCGCCGCGAGGCAGTGGCGCGCATAGAAGTAGGCGGCTTCGTAGAGGTTCGGGTCCAGCCTCAGGGCGGTCTCGAAGGCCTCCTCGGCGTCCTCCGCCCGGCCGGCGGCCGACAGGGCGACACCTCGGGCCGCATGGGCTTCCGCCAGGTCCGGATCGAGTTCGAGGGCCTTCAGGCTGCAGGATTCCGCCAGCTCCCGCTGGGGCTCGTTCCGCTCGATGTAGATGTAGGCGTAGGCCGCCGTGTTGGCCAGACCAGCCCAGGCGGAGGCGTATCCGGGATCCAGATCGAGGGCGTGGCGGAACATCTCGGCGGCGAAGCCCATCCCCCTGCGGTTGAACCGGTAGTAGTACTGGCGCCCCCGGAGGTAGCAGCCATAGGCGTCGGGGGCCACGGGGCGCCGCGGGCGGAAGGAGGCCGGAAGCCTGAGCGCTGCGGCCGCGCCCCGGGCCGTGTCCTCCAGGACCGGGAACAGGTCTTGCGGATCGAAGGCCTGGGTCAAGGTCCAGATCTGCCGGTCGGTAGCCACCTCGATCAGGGCCGCCTGGAGGACCAGGCGGCCTTCCCGTTCCATCAGGGAGCCGGCCAGGACGGCGTCCGCCTGCAGCCGGCGACCCACCTCGGACGGTGGCAGGCTCGAGCCTCCGTAGGGGAAGGAGGTCGTGCGGGAGATGGCCCACAACCCCTCGACCTGGTTGAGCGCCTGGATCAGTTCCTCGGCCATGCCTTCAGCGAGGGGCGCATCCCCGGTCTCCTTCCGGAGGTCCAGGAAAGGGAGGACGGCCACAGCCGGTTGCCCGGCCCTTGCCTTGGGGGGCAGGGGGCCCCGCTCCGCGACGGCCCTTTTCGGGCTCTCGCCATGCCTTCCGATCCTGGTGGCCATGTCCAACCTCCGGGGCGGCAAGCCCAGCTGGGGCCGGGACGGGACCCTGGATGCGGACAGTCGTGTCGTCTGAACTTCCAGGAGGGTCCGGGGTCGCTCTCCAGGATGGGATGCTCCGGCCTCCGTGCAAGGGCAGGGGTGAAATTCAGTTCTCGACCTCCCCCAGCCGGAGATCGAAGGGGATGCCGGCCCGCTTGCAGGCGGCGATGAAGCTCTCCTTGTCGGGACACTTCATGTAGGCCTCCATGGGCTCCACCTTCTTGTCCTTGATGAGCTCCACGAGGGCGTCGTTCATGAGCTTCTGCCCGTAGCTCCTCCCGGTCTGCATGGCGCTCGGAATCTGGAAGTTCTTCCCTTCGCGGATGAGGTTGGCGATGGCCGGGCTGATGAACAGGGTCTCCAGGGCTGCGATGCGGCCCCCGCCGATCTTCTTGAGCAGCGTCTGGCTCACCACGCACTTGAGGGCGTCCGCGAGCATCACGCGGATCTGCTGCTGCCGGTCGCTGGGGAACTGGTCCACGATGCGGTCAATGGTCCCGATGGCACTGGAGGTGTGCAGGGTCCCGAACACCAGGTGCCCCGTGATGGCGGTTTCGAGGGCGATGGCGATGGTCTCGAGGTCACGCATCTCGCCCACCAGCACGATGTCGGGATCCTCCCGGAGCGCTGCGCGCAGGCCGCTCTTGAAGGTTTCCGTATGGGTGCCCACCTCCCGCTGGTTCACCAGGCAGCCCTTGCGGGGGTGCACGAACTCGATGGGGTCCTCGATGGTGAGGATGTGGTCTTTCCGCTTCTGGTTGGCCAGGTCGAGGATGGCGGCCAGGGTCGTGGACTTGCCGCTGCCCGTGGGGCCGGTCACCAGCACGAGGCCCTTGGCGAGGTTGCAGAGGCGCCGCACGTGCTCCGGCAGGCCGAGCTTGTCGGGATCGGGGATCTGGTTGGGGATCACGCGGCAGACCATGCCAGGGCCGATGCGGTCCATGAAGTAGTTCACGCGGAGACGGCAGCCGCCCGCATCGTAGGCATAGGCGAAGTCGGCATCGTGGACCTCCTGGAAGCGCTGCCACTGGGAAGGCGTGGCAAGGGTCTCCATGACCTCCAGTAGCGTCGAGGGTCCCAGAGGCGCGAAGCCCTCCAGCGTCTTCATGTCCCCATGGATCCGGGCGAGCGGGGGCTCGTGGGAAGTGAGGTGGAGGTCCGAACCCTGCTCCTGGATGAGGGTCGAGAAGAGGCGTTCTGCCAGAGGATGGCTCCGCGGCCCCTCGGGCTGGTGCGCGGGCTTGACGCTCGGCCTGGGGGCCTCGGGCTTCCGGGCAGGCGCGGCAGGCGGCGGGCCAGGTGCCGGTGGGGGCGCCGAGGCGGGAGGGGCGGCCGGAAGGGGGACAGGCGGGGGCGGCGCGAGGCGTGCCGGGCCCAGGTGCTCCACATCCACCTGGGGGTTGCCCAGGTCCCGGCTCAGGCGGATGCGGAAGGCATAGCCCCCCATTTCGTAATCGAACTCGGCCTCTCCACCCTCCTGCCAGGTTGTCTTGAGGTCCGGCGGCACCACGTCGGAGGCCAGCACATCCACCATCACGCCGGGCAGGGGATTGGGGAGGAGATCGAGCGTGCCGCCCGCCCGGAGATCAAGCCAGGGCTTCCGGTCGGCCCTCAGGTGGAGCCTGAGGCCTCCCCGCGGGACGAGGTGGGACAGCAGCTTGTCGAGCTGGGCCATGGCAGGCTCCGGATGGTGTCCCAAGAATGCCACGTACGGCGCTTCTAGGGTTGGGACCCGCTGGATGGCTGGCTAGACTGAAAGACGGTGCGGACGCCGGTCGGCGGCCCTTTCGGGAGTCAGCATGAACATCCACGAATACCAAGCCAAGGAACTGCTGAGGCAGTACAAGGTCGCCACCCCGGACGGGAAGGTGGCCCAGGACGCCGAGGAAGCCCGCATGATCACCAAGGAATTCGGTGGCGCCAGCGTGGTCAAGGCGCAGATCCACGCAGGGGGCCGCGGCAAGGGCGGTGGCGTGAAGTTCGCGACCGATCCCGACAAGGCGGCCGAGCTGTTCAAGGCGATGATGGGCATGCAGCTCGTCACGAAGCAGACGGGTCCCGAGGGCCGCAAGGTCCGGACGGTGTTCATCTCGAAGCCCATTGACATCGAGCGGGAGCTCTACCTCAGCTTCCTGGTGGATCGCGCCACCAGCCGGGTGACGGTGCTGGCCTCGACCGAGGGCGGCGTGGAAATCGAGGAGGTCGCGGAGAAGACCCCCGAGAAGATCGTCAAGGTCGCCATTGATCCCGCAATCGGCATCGCCGGGTTCCAGGCCCGCCAGATAGCCTTCGCGCTGGGCCTCGAGGGCGACGCCTTCAAGAAGGGCGTGGTGTTCCTCCAGAACATGTACAAGCTCTTCGTGGAGAAGGACTGCTCCATGGTGGAGATCAATCCGCTCGTGGTAACCAAGCAGGGCGACGTCACGGCCCTGGACGCCAAGATCGGCTTCGACGACAACGGCCTTGTGCGCCACCCCGAGATCCTCGCCTACCGCGACCTCAACGAGGAGGCCGAGGAGGAGGTCGAGGCCAGCAAGTTCAACCTGAACTTCATCAAGCTGGACGGCAGCATTGGCTGCATGGTGAATGGCGCCGGGCTGGCCATGGCGACCATGGACATCATCAAGTACTGCGGCAGCTCCCCGGCCAACTTCCTGGATGTGGGCGGCAGCGCCACCGAGGACGCGGTGAAGAACGCGTTCCGCATCATCCTCCAGGACAAGGCCGTGAAGGCCGTACTGGTGAACATCTTCGGCGGCATCATGCGCTGCGACATCGTGGCCTCGGGCATCGTGAACGCGGCCAAGGAGATCGGCATCAAGGTGCCGGTGGTGGTCCGCCTGGAGGGCACCAACGTCGAGGAAGGGAAGAAGATCCTGGCCGACAGTGGCCTGAACCTCATCGTCGGAGCCAACCTGAAGGACGCCGCCGAAAAAGTGGTTGCCGCTGTCAAGTAGTTGCCCGCTGAATTCTTTGGAACCCAATTTTCGAGAGGTATGA
>DAIDKC010000027.1 GCA_027451045.1 Holophagaceae bacterium
GTGGTGGGAGTTCGTGTTCCGGGCCCTCCTCGTCTACGGCTTCCTGCTCCTGACCCTCCGCCTCACCGGGAAACGCCAGGTGGGACAGCTGGCCCCCTTCGACCTGGTGCTGCTGCTGGTGCTGAGCAACGCGGTGCAGAACAGCATGAACGCCGGGGACAACACGGTGGGGGCGGGCTTCATCCTGGTGCTCACCCTGCTCGCGGTGAACGCCGGGGTGGGCTGGCTCACCTGGCGCCACAAGCGCCTGGAGACCTTCTTCGAGGGCAGCCCCCAGATCCTCGTGCACAACGGCGTGGTGGACGAACGCCGGCTCGCCGCCGAGCGCATGACGCGGCACGAACTGATGGCAGCGGTCCGCCAGGCCGGCCTCACGGACCTGGAGGATGTCCGGGTGGCCATCCTGGAGACCAATGGACGCATCAACGTCATCGCCAAGGACGGGATCGGATCCCTCCCTTGACATGACGAATAAAAGGCGAAAAATGGGGTCATGATGCTTCGGCCGAAGCTCCCCGATCCCGCAGGTTCCGGCCTGGGAGGCGGTGCATGAGGCCCCTGCTGCTGCCCGCCGAGCCGCCGCCCCCGCTGTTCAAGGACCTGGCGGTCGAGCCGGAGGAGGCCCGCTCGATCCTCCGTCCCCAGAAGGACGAGCGCTACGGGTTCGGCTTCGCCCTGAGCCCCTACCGCGGGTGCGGACATGGGTGCCGCTACTGCTATGTCCGCGAGTACCCGAATGCGCTTCATCCGCCGGAGGACTGGGGCAACTGGGTGGCCCCCAAGCTGAACGCGCCGGAACTCCTGTGGGGGCAGCGCCACCGTCTCCATGGCCGGCGGGTGTTCCTGGCCTCGGCCACGGACCCCTACCAGCCCCTGGAACGCCAGTACCGCCTCAGCCGGCGGTGCCTGGAAGTGCTTCTGCTCTGTCCCACCACCGAGGTGATCCTCCATACCCGCTCGTCCCTGGTGCTCCAGGACCTCGATCTCCTGCAGGCCTTCGGGTCCCGCCTGACCGTGGGGATCTCCATCCCCACCGATGACGACACGGTGCGGCAGGTGGTGGAGCCCCATGCGCCCCCCATTCCCAGCCGCTGGCGGACGGCGGAACGCCTGGCCGCAGCAGGCGTGCCCGTCGTGCTCGGGATCGCGCCGCTGCTGCCGGTCCACGATCCCCTCGCCTTCGCGGGGCGGGCCCTCGCCTGCGGCGCCTCGGGCGCCTGGGTGGGTCGCCTCCGCCTGCTTCATCCGGATCCCTTCCTGGCTGTGCTGCTCGCCCATGGCTGGGGGCATGTGCTCGATCCCGCCTACCTGGAGGAGATCCGAAGCGCCTTCCAGCGGGCCTTCCCCCTGCGTCCCGGGCGGAATCCCGAAGGGCGCCGCAGGCCCGCGCCCGCGCGGCATCCGGGGCCTCCCGCCGAGCAGCCGGGCCTCTTCGACCTCCCCGCGGGGGCCTGAAGGTTCGGCGGGCCGGGCTGACGCCCTGCGGGGCCTTGTGGGAGACTGGATCGCCATGACGACCCTCGCACTCAAGTACCGGCCCCGCCTCCTCTCGGACCTCGTGGGCCAGGAAGGCAGCGTGAAGGCGCTGGGCAATGCGCTGAAGCGGGCCAAGGAGACCGGCCGGATCCACCAGGCCTATCTCTTCGCGGGGGTGCGCGGCACCGGCAAGACCAGCACGGCCCGCATCCTGGCCCGGGCCCTCAACTGTGCGGAAGGTCCCACGGCGACCCCCTGCGGCCGCTGCGCCCCCTGCCGTGCGGCGGAGCAGCCCGACAGCAGCCTGGACATCGTCGAGATTGACGCCGCGAGCCGCGCCTCGGTGGCGGATGCCCGGGCGCTGCGGGAGCAGGTTCAGACCCGGCCGGCCTTCTGCCGCTACCGCGTCTACATCATTGACGAAGTCCACATGCTCAGCACCGAGGCCTTCAACGCCCTGCTGAAGGTCATCGAGGAACCGCCGCCCCACGCGATCTTCGTGCTGGCCACCACGGAACTGCAGGATGTCCCGGACACCATCAAGAGCCGGGTACAGATCTTCCCCTTCCGCCTCATCCCGGTGGGCCTCATCGAGTCCCGCCTGAAGCACGTCTGCGAACAGGAGGGGGTGACCTTCGAGGGGGACAGCCTCCGGCTGGTGGCCGAAGCGGGGCAGGGATCCATGCGCGACGCCCTGACCATCCTCGACCGCGTCATCGCCGCAGGGGACGGCCGGGTCCTCGAGGAATCCGTCCGTGAGCAGCTGGGCATCGTCAGTGCGCACCACGTGCAGGGCGTGCTGGAGGCCCTGGCCTCGGGCGACAGCGCGGCGCTGATGGACCACTGCCGTGTCCTGGCGGAGCAGGGGGCGGACTGGGCCACCTTCTGGCGGGAACTGATGCTGGCCTTCCGCGACCGACTGGAACGGGAGGCCCGCTCGGGGCAGGGGCCCCAGGACCTCTTGCGCTGGGCGCGGATGCTCCACCTCCTCCTCGGCCGGGAGCGGGACCTCCGGGACAGCAGCCTGCCCCGGGTGGTGGTGGAACTGGCCCTGGTGACCGCCTCCCAGCTGGCGCACCTCGCGCCCCTGGATGCCCTTGTCCAGGCCGGCCCTCCTCCGCGAACGCCCGGACCTGCCCCGGCGCCTCCCCCGGTCCCTTCCCGGGCCCCTCAGGCCGCGCGGGCGCCTGAG
>DAIDKC010000028.1 GCA_027451045.1 Holophagaceae bacterium
GCCGCGCGCCTGTGATGCTCGCCACAGGCGCGCCCCGGCCCAGGCGGGACCCCGCCTGATACCCTTGAGGATCGGGATTTCCTCCGCTCCTTGACCGAGGCCGCCATGCGCTACCTGCCCTCTTCTCCTGCCGAAGACCGCGCCCTCCTGGACACCATCGGCGTCAAGAACGCCGAGGAGCTCCTCGTGGGCATCCCCGAGCCGCTGCGGCTGAAACGCCCGCTGGATCTGCCGACCCAGGGGTCCGAGCAGGAGGTGGCCTGGGAGATGATGCGCATGGCCAACCGGAACACGCGCTTCTGCGCCCAGTTCCTCGGCGCCGGTGCCTACGACCACTACGTGCCCGCCGCCATTGACGCCATGGTGTCGCGCCAGGAGTGGTTCACGGCCTACACGCCCTACCAGCCCGAGATCAGCCAGGGCACCCTGCAGCACATCTTCGAGTACCAGACGCTGATCTGCGACCTGGCCGGCCTGGAAGTGACCAACGCCAGCCTCTACGACGGCGGCACCGCCTGCGTGGAGGCCGCCCTCATGGCCGTGCGGGTGCAGAAGAAGCGCAACACCGTGCTGGTGAGCCGCGGGATCCACCCCTTCTACCGCCGGGTGCTGGAGACGAGTTTCGCCCCCCATGACGGCCTGAAGCTGGTGGAGGTGGCCCTCAAGGACGGCCTGACCGATGCGGCCGACCTGCAGGCCAAGCTCGGCCCCGACGTGGCCGCGGTGCTGGTGGGCTACCCGAACTTCCTGGGCGCCGTGGAGGACCTGACGGCCCTGGCCGGCCCCGTCCACGCCGCCGGCGCCCTGCTGATCAGTGTCACGCAGGAGGCCCTGGCCTTCGGATGGCTGGAGGCCCCGGGGAAGGTCGGCGCCGACATGGCCTGCGGCGAGGCCATGTCCTTCGGCAACAAGCCCAATTTCGGCGGCCCGTTCCTGGGCTTCCTGGCCGTGAAGGACGCCCACAAGCGCGAGATCCCCGGCCGCGTGGTGGGGCAGACGAAGGACCTGGACGGCAGGACCGGCTACGTGCTGACGCTGACCGCCCGCGAGCAGCACATCCGCCGCGACAAGGCCACCAGCAACATCTGCTCGAACCAGGGCCTCGTGGCCCTGCGGGCCGACCTCTTCCTGCAGCTCGCCGGTCCCGAGGGGCTGAAGGGCCTGGCCGCCCAGAACGCCGCCAAGGCCCAGTACCTCCGCAGCCGCCTGCTGGAATTGCCGGACATGGAACCGGTCGCCGAGGTGCCCTTCTTCAACGAGTTCATCCTGCGCTACACCGGCGACATGGCCGCGATGCAGGCGGCCTGCCTCAAGGAGAGCCTGCTACCGGGCCTCGACCTGGGCCGCTTCTACCCCGAATACGAGGGCTGCCTCCTCTGGTGCGCCACCGAGCTCCACACCCGCCCGATGATCGAGAGCCTCGTCGAGATCCTCGCCCGCGTCCCCAGTGTCGTGGCCTAGGGAGTCCAACATGTTCCTCCGCCAGCGCGAATCCCTCTCCTTCGACCGCTCCGTCCCCGGCAAGCGGGGCATGGACCTGCCGAAACTCGACGTCCCCGAGGCCCAGGACACCCGGCCCGCCCATCTCAAGCGCAGCGGCTTCGACGCCCTGCCGGAGCTGAGCGAGGTGGAGGTCATCCGCCACTTCACGCGCCTCTCCAAGTGGAACTACGGCGTGGACGACGGCATCTATCCGCTCGGCTCCTGCACCATGAAGCACAACCCCCGCCTCAACGAGAAGGTGGCGGGCCTGCCCGGCTTCACCGACTCCCATCCCATGGCCCCCGACGCCCTGGTCCAGGGCAACCTGGAGCTGATCTTCACGCTGCAGGAATGGCTGAAGGAGATCACGGGCCTGCCGGGCGTCACCCTCCAGCCCTCCGCCGGCGCCGCGGGCGAACTCACGGGCGTGATGCTCATCCGCGCCTACCACGTGGCCAAGGGCGCCAAGCGCCGCGTCATCCTCATCCCCGACAGCGGCCACGGCACCAACCCCGCCACGGCCGCCATGGCGGGCTACGAGGTGGTGGAGCTGCCCTCCCAGCCGGATGGCATGATCGCCTTCGACGATGTCACCGACCCCGTCACCGACAAGGTGCGCAAGGGCCTGAAGACCCTCGTGGCGGAACTGGGCTCCGAGATCGCCGGCGCCATGATCACCAACCCCAACACCGTGGGCGTCTTCGAGTACCGCTTCAAGGAGATCAGCGACCTGCTGCACAGCGTGGGCGCCCTGGTCTACATGGACGGCGCCAACATGAACGCCCTCGTGGGCGTGGCGCGGCCCGGCGACTTCGGCGTGGACGTCATGCACCTGAACCTGCACAAGACCTTCTCCACGCCCCACGGCGGCGGCGGCCCCGGCGCGGGCCCCGTCTGCTGCGGCGAGAACCTCCTGCCCTTCCTGCCGGTGCCCGTCGTCGTGCGCGACACGGTGAAGGTGGGGGAGGGCGAGGTGCCGGCGCACACCTACCGCTGGGAGTGGAACCGGCCCCAGAGCATCGGCAAGGTGCACACCTTCTTCGGCAATTTCGGGATCCTGGTGCGGGCCATGACCTACTGCCTGAGCCACGGCAGCGACGGCCTGCGCGAGGCGACGCTGCGCGCCATCGTCAACGCCAACTATGTCCGCGCCCGGCTGAAGGGGGCCTTCGCCCT
The DNA here is from genome assembly GCA_027451045.1 of Holophagaceae bacterium. GTDB lineage: Bacteria > Acidobacteriota > Holophagae > Holophagales > Holophagaceae > Geothrix. The sequence goes on from DAIDKC010000028.1 coordinate 2,659, forward strand.
GCACATTGACTCCCCCAGCCTCCACGAGGTGGTCTTCAGCGACACCCTCCAGGCCAAGCACGATGTCCACACCCTCGACATCGCCAAGCGGCTCATCGACCACGGCTACCACCCGCCCACGATCTACTTCCCCCTGATCGTGCCGGGTGCGCTGATGATCGAGCCCACGGAGAGCGAGGACAAGGGCGAGCTGGACGCCTTCTGCGACACCCTGCTCGCCATCGCCAGGGAGGTCGAGGAGAACCCGGAGGCCCTGCACCAGGCGCCGACCCTCGCCCCCCTGCGCCGCATGGACGAGACCACCGCCGCCCGCAAGCCCGTGCTGCGGTGGACGAAGGGCTAGTTCACTTCCAGGTCACCACCACCGAGGAGGCATCCCGGTACGCCACCTGGAAGGGAGGGCGTTCCAGCTCCGGGAAGGCCTGGGCCCGGCTCTGCCGGAGGACCAGGACATGGGCGTGGAACGGGGCGAGCGTGGCGGGGTCCAGCTGCACGAGATGACGGCGGAGCCGCTCGAGCAGCCGGGCCCGGTCCGGGTCCGCGCGCAGGGAATAGGTGGGATCCAGGCCCCAGAGGTAGGTCTGGCGGCTGCCGTCATAGAAGAGATCGGGGAAGTCGTCCCAGTAGAGGTTGATCACCCGCTGGCCGGGGGCCAGGTGCTGGTCCATCCAGGCACAGGCCCCGGTGAAGAACCGGGGGGGCGCGTAGGGGAACTCGTAGACCCGGTAGAAGGACAGGGCGCGGAGATGGAAGCCGGCCACGAGCAGCAGGGCCAGGGCGCCGGCGCTCCAGCGGAGGCGCGGGCGTTCGGACCACCAGGTCCGCTCCGCGAGCAGGGGCCACAGGTCGCGGAACACGAAGGCGCAGGCGGCGGGCACCAGCAGGGCGGAGTACTCGGTGAACCGCGGCGTTTTGACGGTCATGGCAAACCAGAAGAGGGCCGCCAGACTGACGCCCAGGGTGGAGGGCGCCAGCCGCCTGCGGCCGAGGATCAGCGCCAGGATCAGCGTCAGCGCCAGGGCCCCGGCGAGGATGAGCAGCAGCGGGTAGATGTCGAAGAGGACCGGCCAGGAGTAGGGGTAGAGCTCGTTGCCCAGCTCGAAACCCGAGGCGGCGGGGCCCTGGAGCCCCAGACGGAAGACTTCCAGGTAGGTGAGGAACGTGTCGAGGGTGAGCGGGAAGTAGGGATGGATCACGAGCCCCGCCACGGAGCCCCCGCCGGCGGCGAGGAGCAGCTTCGGGTCCAGGCGCTCCCGGCCGAGCCACAGCCCCAGGACCAGCGGGAAGGCCGTCAGGAGGAGCACGAAGGGGACCGTGTAGCTCCAGGCGTAGATGAAGCCGAGGAGGGCCAAGGCCCGGTAGCGCTTCTCCAGCAGGAGGTGGAGGCCGATCGTGAGGAGCAGCATGCTCAGCACGTGGGAGCGGATCATGCCCAGCCGGGCGATGAAGAGGCCGCCCGTGGCCAGGGGCAGGAAGGCGAAGACCGGGGTGAAGGGCACCCGGTGGGCCCGCAGCACCCAGTAGAGCGCCCCCAGGACAGCCATGGCGAGGAGGACGCTGAAGATCCGCGCACCCAGGATGGGATCGTGGCCCAGGCGGGCGAAGGGCATCAGGGCCAGGTGGTAGAGGAACTCCTTGTCGCAGAAGTGGGTGCGCCAGGTGCTGAGCTGCG
>DAIDKC010000029.1 GCA_027451045.1 Holophagaceae bacterium
AGAAGGCCGCTGCCAAGAAGGCCGCCCCCAAGAAGGCCGCTGCTAAGAAGGCCGCCCCCAAGAAGGCTGCTGCCAAGAAGCCGGCCGCCAAGAAGGCCGCTGCCAAGAAGTAGGAACCTCCGGGCTCTCGGGCCGGGCTAAGATTCAGAGAGGCGCGCCTTCGCGCCTCTCTGAATCGGGTGATGCCATGATCGTGATCGAACGCGTCGCTTCCCTCGAGGTCCTGGACAGCCGAGGGAATCCCACCGTCCTGGCGCGAGTCCAGCTTTCCGACGGGACCGTGGGGCAGGCCATCGTCCCATCGGGTGCCTCCACGGGCAGCCGGGAGGCCCTGGAGCGCCGGGATGCCGACGCGAAGCGCTACCAGGGGAAGGGCGTCCTGGGCGCGGTGGATGCCATCAATGTCGAGCTCCAGGAGGCCCTGCAGGGCATGGACCCCTTCCAGCAGGCCGAGCTCGACGAGCTCATGTGCGACCTGGACGGGACCGAGAACAAGGGCCGCCTGGGCGCGAATGCCATCCTGGGCGTCTCCATGGCCCTGGCCGATGGGGCCGCCAAGGCGGCCCGCCTGCCCCTCTACCGCTACCTGGGCGGGACCGCGGCCCGCATGCTCCCCGTGCCGATGATGAACATCCTCAACGGCGGGGCCCATGCCGACAACAACGTGGACATCCAGGAGTTCATGGTGCTGCCCGTGGGGGCCCCGACCTTCCGGGAGGCCCTCCGCTGGGGCGCCGAGGTCTACCATGCCCTGAAGGGCGTCCTGAAGGGCCGCAAGCTGGGCACGGGCGTGGGGGACGAGGGCGGCTTCGCCCCCAACCTGGGGTCCAACGAGGAGGCCCTGGACCTGATCGGGGAAGCCGTAAAGAAGGCCGGCTACAAGCTGGGCGAGCAGGTCTTCCTCGGGCTCGACTGCGCGGCCAGCGAATTCCTGAAGGGGAAGGCGTACCACCTCGACGGGCAGTCCAAGACCGTGCCCCAGCTCATCGCCTACTACCAGGGCCTGGTGCAGCGCCACCCCATCCTCTCCATCGAGGACGGCTTCGCCGAGGGTGACTGGAAGGGCTGGAAGGCCCAGACGGACGCCATGGGCTCCGGCACCCAGCTCGTGGGCGACGACATCTTCGTCACCAACCCCGCGATCCTCGCCAGGGGCATCCGGGAGGGGGTGGCCAACGCGGTCCTCATCAAGCTGAACCAGATCGGCACCGTCACCGAGACCCTTCGGGCCGTGGAGATGGCCCACAAGGCCGGCTACCGGGCCATCATCAGCCACCGCAGCGGGGAGACGGAGGACAGCTTCATCGCCGATCTGGCCGTCGCCACCGGGGCGGGCCAGATCAAGACCGGTGCCCCCTGCCGCACGGACCGCATCGCCAAGTACAACCGGCTCCTCCAGATCGAGTGGGAGCTGGGGGCGTCGGCCCGCTATGCCGGATTCGAGGCCTTCCAGCGCCACTAGGGATCCCCCTCCATGAATACCAACTGGCTCCTGCGCTCCAGCACCCTCTATGGCGCGGTCGCTCTTTCCGCCGCCGCCTCCCTGGCGATCCTCCTCCTCTCCCAGGACGGCCTCCCCGCCCTGAAGCGCCGGGAGGCGGAGCTGGCCCAGGCGCGCACCCGCCTCATGGGCCTCAACCACCGGAACCGGGAGCTGCTGCAGGAGGTCCAGCGCCTCGCGGCCAAGGACCCCGAACTGATGGAGGCCCTGGCCCGCCGCCAGGGGTACGCCCGTCCCGGGGAGACGATCTACACCTTCCGGAACCCCAAGTAGGTCCATGGAACTCCAGATCGCATCCGCTTCGGGGAATGTCTTCGGCTACCTGTGGGCCGACAAACTTAAATGTTTGGACGGCTCGCGTTATGCCAGAATGCTGTGTCCGCGGGGACAGGGCTTCGGGTTAGATGGCCTTTTTTTGATGCAAAGGCCCGGAACCGGCCCATGGGTCCTGGAGCACTGGGATGCGGATGGAACTAAGTCCTTTTGTTCCAACGGTTCACGCGCTGCCCTGGCCCTTCCCGGCACCCCCTCGGCCCCCGAGATCGAGGCCCTCTCCAACGGCGAGACCATCCTCCTCCGCCGGGATGCTGCCGGCATCGGCATCCGCCTCCCGGAAGGCGAAGGGTCCGGCCTGCGATCCCTGCCCCCGGGGGTACCCGCCCCCGCCGCCTTCGGCTGGATCGGCAATCCCCAGCTCGTGATGGAGGTCCCCTCGGTGGATGCCGTGGATCTGGCCGCCTTGGCGCCCCCCTTGCGCCATCACCCCGCGATTCCCGGAGGGACGAACGTGAACGTGGTGGAGCTGCTGGCCCCGGGCGAGGCGCGCATCCGTTCCTGGGAGCGCGGTGTGGAAGGGGAGACCCTCTGCTGCGGCACAGGCTGCGCCGTGGCGGCGGCGTGGCTCGCCCAGCGTACCGGGCTGGACCGTTGGCGCCTCCGGCCAGCCGGGGGGGACCCCGTGTCGCTCTCCCTCAGCTTGGACGGCGGGGGACGCTGGCGGGATCTCTGGCTGTCCGGAACGGTCCGCCGGATCGGCACCGCCCGGCCCGATCCGGCGCTCCTGCAGCCGTGAGCGCGATCCCTCCTTCACCGTGGAACGCGACCTGCTAGACTGGCGTGTTCCACACCCGAGGGATCCAAGATGCCTGCTCCCACCAGCGCCTGGGCGATCAAGAGGGCCGGCTGATGCGCGCGCGGGTCGTCGCCCTGGCGAACCAGAAGGGCGGGGTGGGCAAGACCACCACCGCCATCAACCTGGCCGCATCCCTGGCCATGATGGAGAAGATGGTGCTCCTGGTGGACTTCGATCCCCAGGGACACAGCACCACCGGGCTGGGGTTCCCCAAGCCCGACCACCGGGCGGGCGCCTACGCCCTCATGAAGGGCGCCCCGCCGGAGGCGCTGGTGCTGAGCACCGAGGTCCCCATGCTCCAGGTCATCCCCGCGGGGAAGGACCTGGCGCAGCTGGAATTCGAGCTTTTCGAGCTGCCCCAGCTCCAGGTCCTGCGCCAGGCGCTGCGCCCCCTCCTGGACCGCTACGACTACATCCTCATTGACCCGCCTCCCAGCCTCGGGATGATCACCCTGAACGCCCTCACGGCGGCCGACGAGGTCATCGTGCCCATGCCCTGCGAGTTTTTCGCGCTGGACGGACTGGCCGAGCTGACGGAGACGCTGCGGCGCATCCAGGCCGGGCCCAACCCCGGCCTCCGGCTTGCGGGGATCCTCCTGACGATGGCCGAGGAGCGGACGAACCTGGGCGCCGCCGTCGCGGCGGAGGTGCGCCAGGCCTTCCCCGGCAAGGTCTTCCAGACGGCGATCCCGCGCAACATCCGGCTCGCCGAGGCACCCAGCCACGGCAAGCCCGTCGCCTTCTACGACCTCCGCTCCAAGGGGGCCCAGGCCTACCTGAGCCTGGCCCAGGAGTGGCTGGGGCTCGATCTCCCCGAGAGGAAGGAAGCCTGATGAGCATGCCCCTGAAGCGCCCGGCCCTGGGCCGGGGTCTCACTTCCCTGATGAGCCAGATGGCCCCCGAGGACGCCCTCCAGCGGGAGCTGCCGCTCGGGAGCCTGGTGCCCAACCGGGCCCAGCCGCGCACCCACTTCGACGAGACGGCCCTCCGGGAGCTGGCCGACAGCCTCAAGCAGCACGGCATGGTCCAGCCCATCGTGGTACGGAAGGTCGGCGAGAAGTTCGAGATCATCGCCGGGGAGCGCCGCTGGCGGGCAGCCCGCCTGGCCGGCCTGGCCATGGTGCCGGTGGTGATCAAGGAGGTTCCGGACGATCGCCTGCTGGAGTTCGCCCTCGTCGAGAACATCCAGCGCCAGGAGCTGAACCCCATCGAGGAGGCCAAGGCCTACTGGCAGCTGGGCGAGCACCTCCGCCTCACCCAGGAGCAGGTGGCGGACCGCGTGGGCAAGTCCCGTCCCCAGGTGGCCAACACCCTCCGGCTGCTGCGCCTCCCCTCCGAACTGCAGGCCGAGGTGGCCCTCGGCCACCTGAGCACCGGCCACGCCAAGGTGCTGCTGGGGGTGCCCGACCTCCGCCTCCAGGAGCAGCTCGCCCGCGAGGTGGTGGAGCAGCAGCTCAGTGTCCGCGCCCTCGAGGCGCGCATCCAGCACCTCCAGAAGCAGCGGAAGGCCAAGGTCCGGAAGAAGCATCCCCAGGAGCTGTTCATCAAGGCCGCCTCCGAGGAGCTCACCCAGACCTGGGCCACCCGCGTGGAGATCAAGGCGAACGGCAAGGGCGGAACCCTCGTCTTCCACTACGGGAGCGAGGGCGAGCTGGATCGCCTCTTCGAGTCCCTGAAGCACGGCCCCGCCCACAAGCAGCATTGAGCAGAGGACCCGCATGACATCCTGGTTCGTCAAGAAACGGCAGCAGAAGACGGCGGTGGAGGAGCGCACGGTCCGGGTGCCCGAGGGCCTCTGGATCAAGGGCGACGCCTGCAAGGAGCTCATCTACCGCAAGGAGCTGGGCAACACCCACAACGTCTGCCCCAAGTGCGGCTACCACTTCCGAATTGACGTCCAGGAGCGCCTGGAGAACCTCCTCGATCCGGACTGGACCCCGCTCTTCGGGCATCTCCGCAGCACCGACCCCCTGGGCTTCGTGGCCACCAAGGCCTACAAGGACCAGCTGAGGCGCCTGGAGGAGGAGGGCCAGACGGAGGACGCCGTCGTGGTGGTGGAGGGCACCCTCGCGGACCTCCCGGTCGTGGCGGCCATCATGAACTTCGACTACCTGGCCGCCAGCATGGGCAGCGTGGTGGGCGAAAAGCTGCGGCTGGGGGCCGAGCGCGCCCTGGAGAAGGGGTGCGCCTACCTCATCGTCAGCTGCAGCGGCGGCGCCCGCATGCAGGAGGGCACCCTGTCGCTCATGCAGATGGCCAAGGTCAGCGCGGCCCTCGCCAAGCTGGACAAGGCGGGCCTGCCCTACCTGTCCATCCTCACGGATCCCACCACCGGAGGCGTCAGCGCCAGCTACGCTATGCTGGGCGCCCTGAACATCGCGGAACCCAAGGCCCTCATCGGGTTCGCCGGACCCCGGGTCATCGAGCAGACCATCAAGCAGAGTCTGCCCGAAGGCTTCCAGCGGTCGGAGTTCCTCCAGGCCCACGGCATGGTGGACCGGGTCGTGACGCGGGACCACCTCAAGCAGTTCGTGGCGACCTGCCTCGAATGGATGCTCCCCGCCCGGGGCTGATGGACCGGGACCCGGTGCCCTCCTCCCTGCTCCGTCTCCAGGCCCGCGGCCATTTCGGCATCAAGTGCGGGCTCGAGAACATCCGCGCCATGCTGGCCGCCCTGGGGCATCCGGAGCACGGCTATCCGGTCGTGCTCATCGCGGGCACCAACGGGAAGGGGAGCACCGGGGCCTTCCTGGCCCACATGCTGAAAGCCTCGGGATTCGCGGTCGGATGGACCACCTCACCCCACCTCGTGGACGTGGCAGAACGCATCTGGGTGGACGGCCGCCCCGTGGGCCGGGGGGCCCTGGAACTCCTGCTCGGGGAGGCCTTCGAGGCCGAGGCCCGGGCCGGCATCCAGGCGACCTATTTCGAGCTGGTGATCACCGCCGCCCTCCTCGCCTTCCGGATGACCGGCGTGGAGATCGCCCTCCTGGAAGTGGGCATGGGCGGGCGCTGGGATGCGACGAACGCCACGGACCCGGTCATGACCCTCCTGACCACCGTGGGGTTGGACCACCAGCAGTACCTCGGCGACACCCGGGAGGCCATCGCCCGGGAGAAGCTCTGCACGGCCCGGGACGGACGCCCCCTCGTGCTGGGCCCCTCCCTGGATCCGGACTGGATCCGCCCCCTCCTGGCCTGCGAACCGGTCCTGTGCCCCGCGCCCCCCCCGGGCCCGGCCGACCTGCACTGGGACCACTCCCGGCTGGACGGACACCGGATCGGCTTGGCGGGCCGCCATCAACTGGACAACCTGGCCACCGCCCTCGAGGCCGTGCGCCAGCTGAGGGCCCTGGGCTTCCCCGTGCCCGAGGCCCGCCTCTGGGCGAGCCTGGCGGAGGTGCAGTGGCCCGGCCGCCTCTGGCAGGTCCCCGGGCTGGACGGCGTGTGGATGGATGGCGCCCACAACCCGGAAGGGGCGCGGGTCCTCGCGGACCACGCCCTGGCCTGCGGAATCCGTCCCCAGGTGTTCTTCGGCGCCATGAAGGACAAGGACCTGGCGGGCATCGCCGCGCAGCTCCGGCGCATGGAGCCGCGCTCCGTCACCTTCGTCCAGGGCACGGCGCCCCGCTATGCCGACCGGGAGGCCCTGGCAGGAGCCTGGGGCCTGGATTCCCCCCGCCTGACCCTGCGGGAGGCCGCCTCCCGCCTGCAGGCCCCCTCGGAGGGCCCCCGCCTGGTCACGGGCTCCCTCTACCTCCTGGGCGACCTGCTGCGGACCCTGGAGATCCGTCCCTTCGGCCCCTAGGAGGCCGGCTCGCGCCACCCCTCCAGCACCCTGAAACGACTCCCCATCAGGCCCGGGAGGGTGAGCTGGAGCAGGTTCTCGGTGCGCTTGAGGCGCTCGGCCTCGGGCAGGTCCAGCCATGCCGCGCCCCAGGCGTCCAGGGGCGCATGGGCACGGATCCACCGGCTCAGCTCGACATGGGAGAGTTCCCCGAAGCCCTCGGCGGCGAGGCGCGCAGCGAGGCGTGTGAAGTCCACGTCCGCGGTCAGGTCCGCCTCCCCCAGATCCTCATGCCACTTCCCGTCCACCTCGTGCGCCTTGAAGCGCCGGAGATCCGCTCCCTTGGCCAGGAGCCGGGCGGCGGATTCGCCGTAGTCCACCGCCAGGAAGAGGCCCGCGCGGAGGGGGACCGATAGGCCATGCACGAGGCCCGGCAGGCCCTCGCACCACACGCTGCCATCCCCCGGCTCCAGGCCATCCGACTGGGCGGCGAACCAGGTCCCGGCCTCGCCCGGATCCGCGGGCTGCCATTCGGGTCCCGAGGCGGTGAGCACCTCCCGGGCCCAGGCGGTTCCGTCCCAGCGCCAGGGCTGGGCGGGCAGGGCGTCGAACAGCTCGTTGCTGAAGACCGCGCCCACGAAGGGCTCGAGGGGTTCCGACTCGCCCACGAGCCGCGCCCGGCCCCCGGCCAGGAAGGGGGCGAGGGCGGCTTCCGCGGCCCGGCGGGCGGCGGGGCTGTCATCGCGATGGAGGTAGACGAGGGCCTCGGCGAAGGGCCCGGAGGCGGCCGTCAGCAGGTCGCGGCCCAGCCAGCCCCTCCCGGCGCCGGGCTCCAGGGCCGTGAAGCGCGGAGGCCGGCCGAGGCGCTCCCAGGCCGCCTCCAGGCGCAGGGCCAGGGTCTGCCCCAGCAGGGGCCCCAGGTCCAGGGCCGTGTAGTAGTCCTTCCCGTCGAATCCCCAGGGCCCCTCGGCACGCCGGTAGTACCCCTGCTGCGGATCGTAGAGGGCCAGGGCCATGACCTCCGCGGCAGGCACGGGGCCGCGGGCGAGGCGGGCCTCCAGGGACGCCTGCAGGGGGTTCACCGGCGCCGCTCCCGCGTCCGGGCGAGCACCGGCCATTTCGCCAGCAGGACGGGCAGCAGCCACTGGGTGAGGGCCAGGGCCAGGGCCACGCCGCCGAGGCAGGCGATGCCCAATCCGCGCAGGCCGCGGTAGGCGCTGAAGGCCAGGCCCCCGAAGCCGGCCAGGGTGGTGCCCGCGCACACGGCGTTCACCCGGGCCACCCGCCGCGGCGCATCCGCCTCGGCCCGGGCCCGGTGCAGCAGGTTGAAGGCCGTGTCCACGCTCACCCCCAGGGCGATGGGGATGGCCATGAGGGAGAGGAAGGTCAGGGGTTCGCCGCTCCATCCCAGCGCCCCGAGGACCCCCACCTGGCTGGCGATCATGGGCACCAGGGCCAGGGTGGCGAAGCGCAGGCTGCGCCCGAAGAAGGCGATGACGAGGAAGATGCCCGCCAGCGCCAGGAGCACGGCCTGCCGGATGGCGGTCTTGGCGATGCCCTTCACGGCGCGGAAGAGGGGCTGGGTGCCCACGAACCGGCCCCCCGCGGCCTCCACCTCGGGCGTCAGCCGGGCCAGGGTCGCGTCGTCCAGGCGGAGGGGGATCGTCAGGGCGGGCGGCAG
>DAIDKC010000030.1 GCA_027451045.1 Holophagaceae bacterium
GCTGGGCCTGGGGCACCACCTGCATGGGGACCGGTTTGGGGGGTTCGGGCTTGGGCGCAGGGGGGGGCGGAGGGGGCAGCGCCGCATGGGTTTCGGCGGCAGCCCGGGCCTCCGCGGCCTTCTTCTGGGCGGCGATCTGCTCCTGCTGCTGCTCGGCCGCCTGTTGCTGGCGCTCCAGATCCGCCTTCCGCTGCTGGGCCGCGGCCAGCTGCTGCTTGAGCTTGGCCTTCTCGTCAGCGGTCTTGGCCTGGGAGAGCTGTTGCTCGATGTCGGCGGTCTTCTGGGCCTCGGCCTGGGCCTTGGCCTCCAGGTCCGCCTTCTGCTGTTCGATCTGGACTTTCAGGAGCTGGAGGTCCGCCAATTGCTTCTGAAGCGCGGGATCCACTTTCGGCCGCCCGAACAGGATGTAGCCCAGGCCCAGGACCACGGCGGCGAGGAGACCGCCGCCGATGAGCAGGGTCTTGTTCTTCTGGTGTTCCTGCTCCTCGGCATGGCCATCAATGTGCTCGACCCGGGTGGCGCCGCTGCGGAGGCTCTCCCCCGCGGCGGTGAAGGCGAGGTAGTTGTCGCCCTGCTCGGCCTTCATGGCCGTGGCATCCCGGTCGTTCTCCTCCCGGAAGAGGGTGTGCATGAAGAAGGCCATGTTGAAGGTGGTCGGGCTGTACTCCCCGTCGTAGAGCACCCGCTCCAGCTCACCGTTGAAGGCTTCCATGGTGGGGTAGGGCTGGCGCCCAAGCAGAAGCCGGCCGAGGAAGGCCCGGAGCTCCGCCGGCAGGGGCGCATCCTCCTGGGCGGCCTTCAAGGTGGCGCGGTCGAGACACCCCTGGAGGTCGCCGCCAACGGGCACCTGCTCGAAGGTCAGGAGTTCGTAGAGGAGGGCGCCCAGGGCGAACAGATCCTGCTGCACCGCATCGGATTCGGGCCCCTGGAGGTAGGGAGCGAGCTTCTGGCGGGCCGCAGGGGCCTTGGCCAGCATGCCCTTGGCCAGGGCCGCGAAGGGCGCATCCACGATCTGGGTGGCCCCCTCGAAGCTCACCCACACGCTGTGGGGGCTCAGCAGGCCATGGGCCACGCCCTTGGCGTGCATCTGGACGATGCCCTGGGCCACGCCCTGGATCACCGTCAGGGCATGGTCCACTCCGAAGGGGATCTGCTCCTGGCGGGCCTTCTCGATGAGCTGGGCCAGGCTCCGGCCCGGAACATAGTCCCAGGCGACATGGGGCGTCTTCCCGCCTTCCACCCGGTAGCCCTGGCCGAAAAGGCGGGCCCCCCCGAGGAGCGGCACCACCCGCGCGGCCTCGGCCAGGCGCGCACCCATCCCGGCCTGGAACATCTCCTCGCTGAAAGCCCGCACGAGCACGTGGCGATCGAAGGTGCTCCCGGCGATGACCACGCCTCTGTGGATGGCACCCAGGGGATCGCCCGTCAGCTCGGAGGCCAGCAGGAAGGACCCGAGGCGAATGTAGGTGCCCATGTCCGACTCCAAAGGGGTGGGTTGGTTGGAAAGATAGCTGGAAAGCCGCGATTCGCCTAGCCTATCGTCCCCTGGACCGACGGGCATGATTCGGGAACGTCCGCCGGGCCGGGCGGAGGCCTTCCAGCCTGCCGGCCCCGGATCTCAGCGGGACGCGGTCCCCCAGCGGTCCCCGACCTGGCGCCAGGCCAGGATCCAGCAGTTGGCCGTGGCATTGACCGCGTTGGAGAAGGAGAGCTGGAGCATGGCGAAGGGGATGGAATGCTCGTCCCAGGGGCCGATCCTGCGGCCCGTCTGGAGGTCGTAGTGGGCGAGAAGCTGCTGGTAGCGCCCCAGCTTCTCGGCCTGAAAGGCCTGCAGCCTCACCAGGAGGTCGGGCCTGCCGGTCGCGGCCCAGAAGGGCTCCTGCGTGACCACCAGGTGGGGAGCCCAGTGGTCGGCGTAGGCGTCGAACTCCTCCCGCAGGGGGCTCAGGCCCTGCACCGCGGCAGGATCCACCAGAAGCTGCACCTGGTGGGCCAGCACCCCCAGCTCCCGGACGATCTCGTCGGGAGGACGGTGCTCGCCACTCATGCGGAGCACGGTCCGGTACTCCGAGGCGACCAGCTCCGGCGTGGTGGGCTCGTCGTTGGCCACCCCGCG
>DAIDKC010000031.1 GCA_027451045.1 Holophagaceae bacterium
CCTCCCCCTCAAATCCGCCAATGACCTGGTGGCCGAACTCGCCCACTGCAGGGCCGGGAAGCCCACCCAGGTCATTCGCCTCGACCTGCAGCGGCTGCTCTCCACCCGCACGGAAAGCCCGGTGGGCCTGGACGACGATGCCCTGAACCCCCGCCTTCAGCCCGACGACCAGCTCAGCTTCTTCACCCTGCCCGACACCAAGGTCAGCCGCATCGTCCATCTTGAGGGCCAGGTAAAGCTGCCCGGGGATTATGTTCTCGAATCGGACCGCGAGACCCTGAGCCACCTCATCGCCCGGGCCGGGGGCCTCACGGCCGATGCCATGCCCCAGGCGGGGGTCTTCCTGCGCCAGATGGGCGAGGCCAACAACTCGCTCATGGAGGCCAGCCGCGAGTCGGAGCTTACGGCCAAGGACCCCACAGCCAACGGCATCAACGAGATCCTCCAGCGCCTCAACGAGACCAAGCGCAACCCCCTCACAGGCTCCCTCGAGAAGAACCCAGTGATGCACGATCTGATGGCCGGCAGTCTCAACCGCATGGTGGTGAACTTCCCGGCTGCCCTGAAGGGGAATCCCGAGTCCGACGTGGAACTGCGGGATGGCGACCGGATCATCATCCCCCGGCAGATGGATTCGGCCTACGTGGTGGGCGAGACGGCCAGCCCCTTCGCCAACTTCAAGGTGGCGAAGGGCATGAAGGTCCGGGACCTCCTCAAGCTCGCCGGGGGCACCACCCGCAACGCCGACACCTGGAACATCCGGCTGCTCAAGGCCGACGGCCGCATCGTGGACAGCTGGGTGATGAGCCAGAAGGTGGCCCCCGGTGACACCGTCCTGGTGCCCCAGCGCTTCCGGCGCGACACCAACTGGCAGGAGAACCTCCAGGCCCTCACCCCCATCGCCATCATGCTGAACGTCCTGAAACTCTGATCCCCGTGTCCCTCGCCCCGTACCTCACCCTGCTGGACGCCCACCCCCTGGCGGGATGGCGGCATCCGGTCTCCGCGGGGCTCCCGACCCTGGATCCGGGGGCACGCCTGCTCTGGTGCGGCATCGGCGGCTCCCTGCTGCCGGCGGAGACTCTGGTGCGGGCCCTGGGGGGGGAGGCGGCCCAGGGCCGGTGGACACCCCTGGCCTCGCCGCAGCCCCAGCCCCTGGCGCTGCGGCCGGACGACCAGGTGGTGTTCGCCTCCAAGAGCGGGAAGACCCTGGAGCTCTGGACCTGGATCGGGCGCCTGCGGGCCCTGCCGGGATGGGACCGCCTGGAGTCCCCCCCCCTGGTGGTCACCCAGGACGACGCCAACCCCCTGGCGGGCTGGGCCCGGGCCGAGGGCTACCCGATCCTGCCGATCCCGCCGGACGTGGGTGGCCGCTTCTCGGCCTTCACCCCCGTGGGCACCCTGCCCCTGGCCTGGATGGGGCTCGATCCCGAGGCCTTCCTGGAGGGCGGCCGGGCCGTCGCGGCCTCCGCCCCGGATCCCCGGACGGCCTGGGGGAGCGCCATCACTGCCCTGGTGGAGACCCTTCGGACAGCCTACCTTCGCGGCCTCCCGGAGTGGGTGTTCATGCCCTACGACCGGCGCCTGGAAAGCCTGTCGGCCTGGTGGGTGCAGCTGGTGGCGGAGAGCCTCGGCAAGGGTGCGGCGGACGGGATGCCCCGGGGCTTCACGCCCCTCCGTGCCGTGGGGCCGGTGGACCAGCACAGCCAGCTCCAGCGCTGGATGGCGGGCCCGAGGACCCTGGGGGTGATCCTGCTGACCCTGGACGAGGCCGCCGGACCCGAGCACCTGGCGGTGCCGGGGGCCTGCCCCTATCCGGGCTTGGCCGCCCTCCGGGGCGCGGACATCCTGGCGGCCCAGGCGGAAGGCACGGCCGAGGCCCTGGAAGGCGCGGGGGTCCCCGTGATCCGACAGCGGATGTCCAGGCTGGATGCGCGGAGCCTCGGCGAGCTGATGATGGCCTGGCAGTTCGTGGTGGGCCTCCTCGGATTCGCCCTGGAGGTGGATCCCTTCAATCAACCCGCCGTCGAGGACGGCAAGCGGCGCACCTTCCGGAAGCTGGGACTGGCCTGACACGAACGAGGGGGGACCGCCTGCTCGCCTCGTGCACCCCGTTCGATCCGGACCCGTACGCCGCCGATCAGCCCCGATGGGCCTTCGGCGGATGGGTCTCCCAATCCACGAAATCCAGTCCCTTCACCCGCTCGAAGTGCCGGAGGTCGCTGGACACCAGCCTGAACGCATGGGCCAAGGCTGTGGCGGCGATCATTCCGTCCTCGGCTTCGATGGGATTTCCCTGCTTGCGGAGCTGGGCCTCGATGCGGCCCCACTGGATGGCCTCCTCACGGCCCAAAGGCACGACTTCTAACGGATCGAGGAAGGCCTCGACCTTGATCAGTTCCTTGGAGGGGGAATCCGCATGGAAGGCGCCTTCGTAGAGTGCCCCCACGGTCACCGCCGACACTGCCACATCCGTGGCGTGGAGCCGGCCCAAAGCGGTTCGCGCCCAGGCATGTCCCCGGATGAAATGGACGCAGAAGCGGGTGTCCAGGAGGTAGCGCGTCATCAGAACCCGCCCGCAGGGCCGAAGAGGCGCTTCTTCCGGGCCTCACGCGCCTCGGGGCGCATCCGGTCGGGCAACGGAAAGTCGGGGCTCGGTTCCAGATCAAAGTACCCCGGGGGCCACGCCGCCACGCGACGGATCTGGAGGGCCACTTCCTCGCCGGGCTTGAAGCCCAGGGACGCGGGCAGACGCACGGCGAGCGAGTTCCCGTCCCGGATGACCTTGGCCCGGATCAAGGGCTGGGCAGGGGGATGGGGCGTCGGCATGGTGATCCTCCTGGCTCATTGTGGGTACTCACGTAACCACGCGCAAGCAGCAGCGACCGGTTTTCTTCCACTGGGGGGTGGAGGCCGCCCTCTTCCAGAGCATTGAGCTCCCCCAGAATGCCTACCCCAGGCCAAGATGCGCGCGGGCGGGGGCCGTGGGATGCTGGCGGCAGTCCACCCAGGAGCCGCCATGATCCTCTTCAATCCCCGGAAGCCGGGCGAGGCCCATCCCGATCCGAAGCTCAACGACCTGCTGCGCAAGACCGTGGCCTTCTTCGAGGCGAAGGGCAAGCGCCGGCTCAAGGAGGACGACTTCAACCGCACCTGGTACGCGGATTTCCTCGCGTTCGTGAAGGAGGAGAAGGCCTTCGCCACGCTGCTCACGCCCTCCGAGTACGGCGGTCCGGGTTGCCGCTGGGACACCTCGCGCCTCGTGGCCTTCAACGAGGTGCTGGGCTTCTACGGCCTCTGCTACTGGTACGCCTGGCAGGTCTCCATCCTGGGCCTCGGCCCCGTGTGGATGAGCCGCAACGAGCCCCTGAAGCGCCGTGCCGCGAAGCTCCTGGACGAGGGGGCCATCTTCGCCTTCGGCCTCTCCGAGAAGGAGCATGGCGCCGACATCTACGGCACGGACATGCAGCTGGTGCCCCAGCCCGGGGGAGGCTACCTGGCCCGGGGCGACAAGTACTACATCGGCAACGGCAACGAGGCCGCCCTGGTCTCCACTTTCGGGCGCCTGCCGGGGGGCGAGTACGTGTTCTTCGCCGTGGACAGCCAGCATCCCCGCTTCGAGCTGGTGAAGAACATCACGGGCACCCAATCCTACGTGGCGGAGTTCAACCTGAACGACTACCCCGTGGAGGAGGCTGACCTCCTCTCCCGTGGAGATGCGGCCTGGGACGCCTCGCTGAACACCGTCAACATCGGCAAGTACAACCTGGGCTGGGCCACCATCGGCATCTGCACCCACGCCTTCTACGAGGCCCTGAACCACGCCTCCTCGCGCATCCTCTACGGCAACCCGGTCACCGCCTTCCCCCACGTGAAGCAGATGTTCGTGGAGGCCTACGCCCGGCTTGCGGCCATGCGGCTCTTCGCCCTGCGGGCGGCGGACTACATGCGCTCGGCCTCGGCCGAGGACCGCCGCTACCTGCTGTACAACCCCGTGGTGAAGATGAAGGTGACCACCCAGGGCGAGAAGGTGATTGACCTCCTCTGGGATGTCATCGCCGCCAAGGGCTTCGAGAAGGACATGTACTTCGAGTCCGCCACCCGGGACATCCGGGCCCTGCCGAAACTCGAGGGGACAGTCCACGTCAACATCGCCCTCATCGTGAAGTTTATGCAGAACTACTTCTTCAATCCCGCCGAGTACCCGGAGGTCCCGCGCCGGCTGGACGCCTGCGACGACAGCTTCCTCTTCGACCAGGGACCCACGCGCGGCCTCGGGAAGATCCGCTTCCACGACTACCGGAAGGCCTACGCCGCCTGGGACCTGCCCAACGTGCGGCTCTTCCGGGAGCAGATCGAGGGCTTCCGCGCCTTCCTCGTGAAGGGCACCCCCGACGCGGCCCAGCAGAAGGATATTGACTTCCTGCTCACCGCCGGCGAGATCTTCACCCTGGTCGTCTACGGCCAGCTCATCCTCGAGAACGCCCGGATGCTGGGCATGACGGACGACCTGGTGGACCAGATCTTCGAGTTCATGGTGCGCGACTTCTCCGCCTTCGCCCTCCAGCTCCACGGGAAGCCCTCCAGCACCGAGGCCCAGCAGGCGCTCTGCCTGGCCCTCCTCCGCAAGCCCATCCACGACGGAGCCCGCTTCGACCGCATGCTGGCCGAGGTCATGGCCCTGAAGGACGCCTACGAGATGGCGCCGTAGGCCCTTAACGGTACCTCGGCCTCAGCCACCGCTGGGGATCCTCGGCCTTGGCCATGTGGCGGATCTCGAACCCCAGCCGGGGGCCGTCCACGGTGTCGCCCACGGCCCCGAGGGCCTCGCCCTGCTTGAGGATCTGGCCCTTGGCGACCGAGAGCCCCTGGAGGTGGGTGTAGAGGGTGAACCAGCCCCCGCCGTGGTCCAGGATCACCATGGGGCCGTAGCTCTGGTAGAAGTCGGCGAAGACCACCCGGCCATCCGCCACCGCCCGGACGGGGGTGCCCATGGCTGCCGCCACGAGCACGCCGGTCTGGAGGGTCCGGGTGTGGAACTGCGGCTGGAGGTGCTCCCCGAAGCCCTGCACCAGCGTGCCCGGCACGGGCTGGGGCAGCTTCCCACGCAGATCGGCGAAGGGTTCGGCCGGCACGAAGAACTCGTCCTTGGGGCGCCGGGTGAGGCTGTCCAGCAGGCGCTGCAGCTGGAGCGCCTCCTCCGCCAGCTCGCCCTGCACCTGCTTCTGGGCGGCCTCGTCCTTCTGGATGCCCTCCAGGAAGGACTTCAGGCGATCCTCCTGGAGCTGGAGGGCCGCCTGGAGGTCCTTGGCCTGGCGGGCCTCGACGGCCTGGCGGACCTGGGCCTCCTGGAGGGCCTTCCCCTTCGCCGCAAGATCCCCCTCCAGCTGCTGGATCTCGGCGAGCTTCTTGGCCACCTGGAGCCGGGCCCATGCCAGGATCCGCCCCTTGGCCAGCCAGGTGCCGGGGTCGCGGAACGAGGTGTAGAGGCCGAGCTCCCCGAAGGGCCCCATCGCCTGCATCCACCGGACCTGCTGGCGGAGGCTCGTCCGCAGCCGCTGCATCTCGGCCTGGATGCGGGCCTGCTCCTGGGTCAGGCTGGCGATCCGGGCCTGGGTCTGCGCCTGGCGCAGGTTCACGCTGTCGAGCTGGGCCTGCACCCGGTCCCGCTGGAGGGCGATGCCCTGGAGATCTACCAGGACACCCTTCCGGCGCTTCTTCAGCGCCTCGAGCTGCTGGTCCACCTGGACCATGCGGCCCTTGAGCACCGCCAGCTGCTGCCGGACCCGGGCCGGATCCTGGGCCTGCTGGGCGCCCAGGAGGCCGGCCAGCAGGAAGAGGAAGGCGCGGCGCACGGCGCTATTTCCCGCGCTTGGAGGCCCCCTTGGTCCCCGCGGCGGGCAGCAGCATGGCCAGCGCCCCCAGTACCAGCGGCCCGCCGATGGAGACCGGCAGGGCGGTCATGGAGAAGGGATCGGACGGCAGCTGGGCCATGGGCAGGAGGGCCACCATGAAGCCCAGGGCCTTCACCTGCCCCGCGCTCCAGCCCATGTCCGGCCCGAAATCCAGGAAGAAGCTCAGGCGGGGGCCCAGCTCCCGCAGGACCAGGGTGAGCAGGAGGGCCAGGCCCGCGCTGGATTTCAGGAGGCGCGCGAGGAGCACGGCCCAGAGCAGCATCTGGAGGCCCAGCAGGAGGCCGTGGAGGTCGGCGCGGAGCAGCTCCGGCGGCCATGCCTGCCCCAGCACCCTCCCGCAGAGGGCCCACACGGGAAGCAGGGCAACCTGGGACAGGAACAGGCCGTGGACAAAGCCCAGTCCCGTCCCGAGGAAGAAGCCCTTGAGCCGCTCGCCCCGCGCCGCAGCGGCGGTCCACTGGCTGACGGGAACGAAGGCGCCGAGCAGCACCACCAGGGAGACCAGCCAGTACATCAGCCCCTGGAGGTTCCCC
>DAIDKC010000032.1 GCA_027451045.1 Holophagaceae bacterium
CCTACCCGCCCCCTCAACCCGGTCCCCCCACCGACGAAAGGCTTACTGTTTGTAACGCGATTTGTAATCGCTCAGACAGTCCAAGTCATAACATATCCATTTTCAATATATTAAAAATCTCCTCCTTAGCCCTCATAACCCAAAGGTCGCAGGTTCAAATCCTGCCCCCGCTACCAACATGAGTGGGGCTCGCCAACAGGTGAGCCCCTTTTATTTTCCCAAAAACCCGGCGGGGCACCCTGGAGTCGAGCCCGTCCAAGATCAGGCCATTGGTCTGCCGCGGTGCGTAGGGCCCGGGCCGGATTGAAACGGCTGTCGGTGATGACGAGCACCGGGCGGACGAGGAGCCCTGGCATCGCCCGGAGTGCGGTGTGCCCCTTCCTGCGACTCTGCAGGCGGAACCTGCTCCGCAAGCCGGCGGTTCTCCAGGGACCCGGTCCCGTCTCAATAGGCGCCACAGTCCTTGCAATAGGTCAGATCCCCCCTGAGGATCCGCTCCCGCAGGTCCCGATAGGCTTCTCCTTCCCAGATCTCCTCGAAGGACTGGAGACGGGCGTCGCCAAGCACATGCTTGCTCCAGCAGCAGGGACCGACCTTTCCGTCCAGGCCCACGAAGAACTTGGTGTAGACCCAGCGGCATTGCTTGATCCGCTCGGACAGTTCCCCCTGCCTCGGCTGGACCCCGTCCGCGTCACGGGTTTCATGGGGCGTGATCCAGAAACTCACACCCCGCCTCAGGGCATAGGCCTTGGCCTCCTCGATCCAGGCCAGGTTCTCGGGGGTGGGTTTCACCTGGAGACCCTCCTGGTAGTAGTCCTTGAGGGTCGGGGTCAGTCCCAGGCAGGCCACGTGGGTCCTGTAGCGGGCGCCGAAGTCTATGAAGTCCTTCAACTCCGGGAGATTCCAGGAAGTGACCACAAAGGAGAAGCTCAGGACCCGAGGGTTCCTGAGCTTCCGGTGGAGCCGTTCGATCCCTTCCAGCACGGGTGCCAGGGGCTTCTGGTGGAGGCGGAGGTAGGTGTCGGGGTTCAGGCTGTTGACGGAAACGATGATCTGCCCCATGTTCGCCCGTGCGATGGCGTCCGTGACCTGCTCGGTGAGGTGGGAGCCGTTGGTGACCATCCGGATTTTCGCCTGGGTCCGGGAAATGCATTCCAGGATCTGCTCGAACTCCGGATGGATGCTGATCTCCCCCCACCCGGTGATGTCCACCATGCGGGCCCGGCTTCCCATGGACTCCAGGAACCCTTTGATGTCCTCCAGGGGCATGGAACGGAGCTGCCGGGGGTCCACCGAAGGGTTGCTGCAGAAGACACATCGGTAGTTGCACCGGGTCTGGGCCGTAATGAATAGATCAATCTTGCCCTCGGGAGCCTCGGATTCGAAGTCCTCCTCGCCAGACTGGGCAGCGGACCCGTCGGGTTCCTCCGCCTTCAGCAGGGAGCCCAGAAGACCGGCGGCCCCAAGGTCCCCGGGGAAAAGGGCCAATTCCCTCTCAAGTTCGACCTTGGCACCCTCCACCTCCTTGCGCTGCAGCAGGCAAAGGGCGGCCAGCAGATGGAAACCCCTGGGTTCAATCCCCAGGTCCGCGATGGCGCACAGACCGCCCACCGCTTCCTCCACCTCCCCCCCCTCGAAGGCATCCAGGGCACGCCTCAGCATGGCGTTTGCTCGCGCCTCAAGGCTGGAGGACGGGGCTGCGGTCATGGTCCCTCCCGACGCAAAGGGTCAACGGAAGATGTCTCTAGCAAGGGGTGCGCCATAAAGGCGCCAGCGAAAAGGGCAGGTTCGAGTCGGGAGTACCGTGACCGCCTGCCCGGAAGCGGGCTCCACGGGAAGTCGGCAGGGACCCGCCTGATGCTCCCATGGATGGGAATGGCCCTGAAGTCTGGGGGACGAGCCAGGCCGGTGGAGGGCCCTGCCACCCCCTCCTTGCTCCTGTGAGCCTTCCAGGGACCTCCATGACAAGGGGGCCATCCAGGGAGTTGGAGTCATGCGGATTCCCCCCCTGGAGCCCTCCTCGACCCTGCAGCCTGCGCCTCCGTGCTCCTGGCCTTGATGCCCCAGCACAGAGCTGTCGGTCGATCGGGTCCGGCGGGATGGTAGATGTCAGCGGAAGCCAGTTGGCGCGGCATCGCCTGGTTCGGGTTGTAGCACCCCACGACGAGCACCTTCCCATTGGGCAGGAGGACGGCGCAGCCCGCCTCCCGGATGGTGGACATGCCGTTGGCAGAGGGGGCGAAGCTGCCAAGTCCCCCGCTGGCGGCGGGATCGAACTCGTCCGCCACCTGGGTGACGGTGGTGCCTCCCGCCACCAGGACCTTGCCGTTCGGCAAAAGCATGCGAGGGCATCTCGCCCCCGGGCCAGGTTCCGGCCGGAGGGCGGATGCCCTGCAAGAGGAGACAGTTGCGTCCGGACAGTGTTTAGGGATGGCCGGCGGGGGGATAG
>DAIDKC010000033.1 GCA_027451045.1 Holophagaceae bacterium
GCCCCAGGCTCCGGAACCGAAGATGGCGATGTCGGGGCTACCCACGGGATCCCCCGCCCTTCCCGCCCCAGAGCGGCGACTCGGTCCCCCTCAGGAGGCGGGTGATGTTCTCGTGATGCTTGGCCACCACGAGCACCGCGATGAGCACCCAGAGGAAGGTGGCTTGCCAGGGGTCCTGCTCCCGGAGGCTGACCTGGAGCCGGAGCCCCAGGACCTCCGCACCGTGGACGGACTCGTGGGGCCACCCCATGGAGACGGGGAGCATCAGGGCCCCGGCGATGCTGCCGAGGCTCACGTAGCGGAAGGCCGCCACCAGGAGGATGAAGATCCCGAGGCTCGGCAGCACGGCCACGGCCCGGAAGGCGAGGGCCGCGCCGAGGGCAGTCGCCACCCCCTTGCCGCCCTTGAACCTCAGCCACGGGGTGAAGATGTGCCCTGCGGTGGCGCACAGGGCGAGGGCCGCCAGCATGTCCGCGGGCAGATCGGCCCGCCGGGCCAGGAAGACGGGCAGGAAGCCCTTGGCGATGTCCAGCAGGAGGGTGATCACGCCGAGGCCCCTGCCGCCCACGCGGGAGACGTTGGTGGCACCGATGTTGCCGCTGCCGTGCTGACGGACATCCCCCTTCCCGGCCAGTTTCACCAGCAGGAGGCCGAAGGGGATGCTGCCGCAGAGGAAGGCTGCGAGGCACCCAAGGATCAGGTCGGATGACTGGATCAAAGGCATCCATTCAGGCTATCAGCAGTGGTGGCCCCACCGGAATGCGGGAAGGCCCCGCATTCCGGTGGGCCGCCGCTCAATCCCCCTCGACCACGACCACGGTGGCGTAGGCCTGCCCTGCAGGATTGGTCCGACTGCTCAACGCATGGACTTCGACCGTCTCACCCGCGGTCACGGCTGCGAAGGTGGCCGGCGCATCCGACTTCACGAAGAGGGTGGAGGCATCGGTCCAGTAGGTGGTGCTGCCGACGGTGAGCGTGCCGGCGGCGGCATCCACGGCCGAAACCACGCCGCTCACCTCAAGGTTGCTGTCGCCGCTGCCCGACTCCGGGAACTGGACCTTGACCTCCCGGGCGGTCAGCGTCTGGGAACCCGCTGGTCCCGACGTCCCCTCGACCTCCACCTGCGCCCCGTTGGCCAGCGTGCCTTCCACCGTCGCCGCGCCGTAATCCACCTTGTAGGACATCAGCAGGAAGGTCCTGGCCACCGTATCCAACCCGCTGATCGGACCGCAGAGTTCCATGTCCGAGCCCCCCGCATCGGGTGTCTCGACGGTGACCGAGCTCGCCGTGAATCCGGTCCCGGAGGCGGTGCCGCGCACTTCCACCCAGGCGCCATTCACCAGGGTGCCTTGAACCGTGGCCGAGCCGTAGGACACCAGGAATCCGCCCGCCTGGAAGGTCATCGCCGCCGGGTCGAGCGCGCTCACGGTGCCCTGGAAGGCTTCCTGCGGATTGGCTTCGGGAGCCGGCCGTTCCACGAGGGTGGCCTGCACGGTGCCGTCGGCATTCTCCGCCCCATAGACTTCCACGAAGTCCCCCGCCTTGAGGTCACCCAGGGTCAGGGGAGTCTGGACGTCTCCGGGGCCCTCCGCCAGGATCTGCGTCAAGGCGTCCACCCGGACCGTCTTCCCGAGGACCACGAAGCTGGAGGTGGTCAGATCGAGGCTGGTGACCGGGCCTTCCAGTTCGTGGGTCAAGTCAGCGGCTTCCAGTTGGAGCCCCTGGGAGGTCGGCACGGCGGTTCCTTGCAGCACCACGCCCGGCTGGACCTGGGAACTGGTGCCCGGAGCCCCGTCCACCGTGACCACGGCTCCCGTGGTCATCAGGACCTGGCCGTTGAAGGTCGGTGCGGTGGAGGTTCCTGAGACCGTCCCGGACAGCCGCACGGACGATGGCTGGGAGGCGGCCGTTGAGGACGGAGACGAGCCTGCTCCCCCGCAGGCGGTGAGGAGCAACAAACCCAGCCCTGGGATCAGGGCCTGTCTGATGGCGAACATGGCATCCCTCCTTGGCAGGGGAAAACCCGCACGTCCAAGGATGGATATCACCCCAAGCGCCTGTTGTAACAATAGTGTAAATTTTTAATTCAACAATTGATATTATTATACTAATACTTTCGATCTAGATTGATTCCGCGCCTCAGCAAATCCAATGCGCCCGCAGTGGCGCGCAGTTGCACATCGGCCCGGTCGCCCGGCAGGGTGAGGCCACGCGACACGGTACCCTTGGGCCCCGCCACCGCGAGGAACACCGTGCCCAGGGGCGCATCCCCCTCGGCGCCGGGGCCCGCGTTGCCTGTCACCGCCAGGCCCCAGGTGGCGCCCAGCTTGGCCCGCACGGCCTCAGCCAACCGGCGGCTGGTGGCCTCGGAAACCGTGCCCTCGACGGCGAGGCGTTCCGGGTCCAGCCCCAGCAGCGCCACCTTGGCACCCATGGAATAGACCGTGGCGCCTCCGAGGAAGGCCTGGCTGGCACCCGGGATGGCCGTCAGCCGGGCCGCCAGCAATCCGCCCGTCATGCTTTCGGCCACGGCGAGGCTCTCTCCGCGGGCCTTGAGCAGGTCCAGAACGGCATCTTCGAGGTTGCCCGTGCCGGTGCAGGCGAGATCCTCGCCCAGCAGGGGCGTAAAGTCCGCGCACGCCCGCTCCAGGGCGGCGGGATCCTCCCCCCGCGCCAGCAGTTCCACCTGGGTGAGGCTGGCCAGGATGGTCCAATCCAGGTGTCCATGTCGTTCGCGAACCTCCTGGATCCGCTGGTCGAGGGTGCTCTCGGGCACGCCGGCCACGACCATGCGAAGGGTATGGACTGGGCGACCGGCCAGGGTGCGCAGGCGCGGCAGGGCATGATCGGTCCACATGCGCTTCATCTCGCGGGGCACCCCGGGGAACATCAGGATGCGCATTCCCGGGTGCCCGGGCGGATTCTGCCAGTACACACCGGGCGCCGTGCCCACGGGATTGCGCAGGGCCTCCGCCCCTTCGGGGATCGCGGCCTGCTTGAAGTTCGCCGGCGGGGGGACGCGCTTCCGGGCGTCGTAGAAGGCCTGGATGTCGGCCCGGCAGCGGGGATCCTCCACCAGCGGAACCCCCAGGACCTCCGCGCAGACCTCCTTGGTGAAGTCGTCGAAGGTGGGCCCCAGGCCCCCCGTGGTGAGGATGAGGTCGGAACGCCCCATCGCCTCCCGGAAGACCCGCGCCAGGATCTCGCGATCGTCCCCCACCGCGGTCTTCATGGAGAGGTCCAGACCGAGTTCCGAGAGGCGCTCGGCTATCCAGACGGAGTTGGTGTCCAGGCGCCGGGTGGTGAGCAGTTCCGTGCCGATGGCGATGCATTCGATCCGCATGGGTCCATCGAACCACAGGCCCGCTAGTCGAACCAGCGGCGGTTCACCCAGTGCGCCCCGAGGATCCCCAGGACCGAACCCACGATGCTGAGGAGCACGGCGGTCCCGATGCCCATGTACATGCCCAGCCACCATCCCACGGAACTTCCGGCGGTGGCGCCGACGACCCCCAGGAGCTTCCCCACAATGGACCTCCAAGGCCTAGGATGGTGCCATGATCCTTCCTGACCTCGACGACCTGGTACTGGAATCCGACGGCGAGACCGGACTCCGGGAACGGGGACGCCGCTTCCTCTCCCGCGGCCCCTGGACCACCGTGGCCTTTCTGGTGGATACACGCCCCACCCCCGAGGCCCCCTGGGAGGGCCCCTACCTCTGGCTGCACCGCTACCAGAAGGTCTCCGAGGGCTGGAAGCTGGTCAGCCGCTTCCACACCACCACCCCTGACCAGCTGGACAACCTCCTTGCGGCAATGCGGGACTGGGAGCTGAAGGGCTAGAAGGTCATCACCTTCATGGTGTTGGTAGTCCCGCTCTTCCAGAGGGGCAGGCCCATGGTCATCACCACCCGGTCCAGGCTCTTGAGCTGGTGCTTCTCCAGGAGGAGCTTCCGCACCACCTCCACCATCTCGTCCGTGCTGGAGACCCTCGGGATGATGAGGGCCGTCACGCCCCTGAGCAGTCCCATGCGCCGGGCGGTGCCCTCATCCACGGTGGCTCCGAGCACCGGAGTCCGGCCGGCGAGGCGGCTCACCATGCGGGCCGTGCCGCCGCCCTCGGTGAAGGCGACGATCCAGCGGGCGCCGATCTCCTCCGCCGTGCGGCAGGCCGCGAAGGCCACCGAGATGTTGGTGCGGGAGAGCACCTGGTCGGGGAACTCCTCCGGAAGGGCCTTGGCGCGCTGCTTGAGGTTCGCGTCCGCCTCCTCGGCGATGCGGGCGAGCCACTGTACCGCCTCCACGGGATACTTCCCGGTGGCGCTCTCTGCGCTGAGCATCACGGCGTCGGTGCCATCCCAGATGGCATTGGCCACATCGCTGGCCTCTGCGCGGGTGGGCTGGGGATGCTCGATCATGCTCTCCAGCATCTGGGTGGCGGTGATGACGGGCTTGAGCGCGCGGCGGGCGGCCTTGATGATCTGCTTCTGGAGCCCCGGGACCCGCTCCACACCGAGTTCAACGCCCAGGTCGCCCCGAGCCACCATGACGCCCCAGGAGACATCCAGGATCTCCCCGAGGCAGGCCAGGGCGGCAGGATGTTCGATCTTCGCGATGACCGGCTGGCTGCCCCCGAGGTGCTGGATGATCGCCAGGAGCTGCTGGACGTCGGAGGGGCGGCGCACGAAGCTCTGGGCGAAGAGGTCCACCTGGTGCTCCACCCCCCACCGGATGTCGGCGTGGTCCTTCTCCGTGAGGGGATCCATGTTCAGCGACATGCCGATGGGATGGATGCCCTTGCGCGCCTTCAGGAGCCCACCCACCCGGACCTTTGCGCGGAGGAGCTCCGCCGTGACTGAGGTGATCTCCACCTTGAGCGCCCCGTCATCCAGGAGCCAGTGCTGGCCGGCTTCGGCGGCGTCGAACAGCTCGGGATGCGGCAGGGGGACCGCCCAGGCCAGGCCCTCCGGCGGCGCCGACTCCGGCCGGTAGAAGCCCCCCTCCGCGCCCGGGTCCAGGTCCAGGGCCCCGGACAGGTCGCCGATGCGCCATTTCGGCCCCTGGAGGTCCAGGAAGACCGGGACATAGCGTCCCAGGTCCTGGGCCGTCTCCCGCACCCGCCGGAGGCTCTCGGCCCGGGTCTCGGGATCCCCGTGGCTGGCATTCAGGCGCACCGCATCGGCCTCCCGAAGGGCTTCCCGCAGCCGATCCTCCTGGAGCATGGCAGGCCCCAAGGTCATCACGATTTTCGTCTTGCGGTTCACGGCTCGCTCCAGATCCGCCGGCAATCCACACCGTTTTCCACAGTGGGGGCCGGCCTTCCATGATCGCACAGGGCTTTGCACGAGCCCATCGAGGTGCTACCTTCGAGCACCCTGATTCGTTGAAGCGGAGAGGACGGAGATGCGCGAGAAGCTGCGAAGCCTCGTGGCCGAGATGGTGCGCGGAGGTGTGCCCCTGGAGATGGCCTGCCGCGAGTTCGAGCGGGCCTTCATCGAGGAGGTCCTGGCAGCGCATGACGGCAATCACAGCGCGGCTGCCAAGGATCTCGGGATCCACCGGAACACCCTGTCCAAGAAGCTGGAAGCCCCTCCCAGCCGCCTGCGGCGCATCAGCCTCGCCAGTTGACTGCCGGGGTGTGGGCCCGGCTGCCTCCTGAAGCAACCCCGTTCGACAGCCGACCTCCCGGCCGCTACAACAGATCGGGGAGGCGTGCATGTTCCGGGTCGCGATCAACGGGATGGGGCGGATCGGACGCATGGCCCTCAGGCACCTGATGGGAGACGCCAGAGTGGAGGTCGTCGCCCTCAACGACC
>DAIDKC010000034.1 GCA_027451045.1 Holophagaceae bacterium
CCCCCGGGCCCCCGCGCTCGGCGCGGCGGAGCCGTGCCTCGCTGACGCTCACTGGGGGTTCCGCGCGAGGCCACACCCCAGGGCCGCGGCGCGTCGGGCTGCCTGGCCGCGCTGCGCGGGGGTGAGGGCGCGGGACTGGAGGACCACCAGGAGCTTCTGGAGGGGCGGGAGGCCGTTCCGGACGGCGACCAGCATCCAGGCGTAGCCCTCGACGGGATCCGCGGGAATGCCTCCGCCCCGGCAGTACAGCCAGCCGAGTGCCAGGGCGGCCTGGGGATCCCCCCTCCGGGCTTTCGGGAGCAGGACGGCCTGGGCCCGCCGGTCCAGGGCGGCAGCGCGGGCCGGGTCCGTGGACCGCAGGAGGTTGGAGGCGAACATCATGGCGTCCGTGTCACCCCCTGCGGCGGCGGCCAGGGCCCAGCGCAGGCCTGCCGCAGGATCCCTGGGGACGCCCTCCCCCTCCAGGAGCAGCCGGGCCAGGGCCAGCTGGGCCGGAGCCAGGCCCTGGAGCGCTGCCTTGCGGTACCAGTAGGCGGCCTTGGCGGGATTCCGGGCCAGGAACCCGTGGCCGCCGTCGCGGAGCAGGCCCATGGCGAACTCGTCCGAGGCGCGTCCCCGGGTCACACCCCAGAGGCCCCGCAGGGTCGGGCGGGCATCCCAGAGGCAGGCCAGGACGAAGGTGGCGGCGAGGGCCGCGGCGGTGAACCGCAGGAAGCGGCGCAGGGCCTCGAGGCTGTTGCCGCCCCGGAGGTGGAGGCGGAGGGCGTAGAGCGCACCGAGGGCGAGGGAGACCCCCAGGGCCTGGGCCAGGGGGAGGAGGGCGGCGGTGCGGAGGTAGGCCCAGTTCACGTCAGCCCCGCAGGGTGGCGAGGGTGTCCAGGACCTCCTGGACGTGACCCTTCACGCTGACCTTCGGCCAGGCATGGCGGAGGATCCCCTGGGGATCCACCAGGAAGGTGCTGCGGATGACCCCTTCCGTCTCCTTGCCGTAGGAGTACTTCGTCCCGTAGGCCCCCAGGGGGCGCAGCAGGACGCAGTCGGGATCGGAGAGCAGGGGGAAGGTGAGCTCCTGCCTGGCGACGAATGCCTGGTGGCTCTTCAGCCCGTCCCGGCTGATGCCGATCACCCGGGCGCCCAGGCTCTGCACGCGGGCCATGTTGTCGCGGAAGTCGCAGGCCTCCGTGGTGCAGCCCGGGGTGCTGTCCTTGGGATAGGCGTAGAGGACGGTCCAGGCGCCGCGCAGGTCGCGGTCGGTGACGGTGCGTCCCTGGTCATCCTGGAGCGAGAAGGCGGGAAGGGGCTGGCCGACGAGGGGACTCATGGGGACTCCGGCGAAAGGGTGGAGGTCCATGCTAAGGCCATCACCCCCGCCAGTGCGGCCCATCCGAGGGGGGTGGAATCCGCCCCCAGGCGGGGCAGTTCCTCGGCGAGGATCCGGCCGAGGCTGTCGTGGGTGGGGCCGGGGCCGAGCCCCAGGGCGGTGAGGGTGGCCCCGCCCCAGAGGGCGCTCAGCCAGGCGCTGGGGAAGAGGGGCGCGACCTGCTGGCAGGCCCAGGGGGCCCACCGCCGGCTGCGGGAGACCGGGCCCGAGCCCATGAGGGTCTCCGCGAGCCAGGCCGGGGAGCGCCGGAAGGCCTCCATCCGCGAGCGGAGGGGCGGCTCCAGGTGCAGGGCCAGCAGGAGGGCGAGCAGCAGGATCAGCGACAGTTCACCCAGCCCCCCCGCGGCGGCCGCCAGGGGGATGAGGAAGAGCAGGGGCGGCAGGTTGCGCAGGGCGGACAGGGCGCCGCGCAGGGGCCGCCCGGCCAGGGCCAGGAGCAGCCCCAGGGAGAGGGCCAGGAGGGCGGCCAGGCTGGCGGAGCCCAGGCTGCGGGCGCCTGCCAGCAGGAGGCGGAGCAG
>DAIDKC010000035.1 GCA_027451045.1 Holophagaceae bacterium
GGAACCCGCCTCCCCCGCCTCCACCCCGTCCCAGCCTGGGCGCCCAGCAGGACGAACTGGAGGGCCTCCGGCAGCGCCTGCCGGTCCCCCCCAAAGCCCCAGCGGGCGTCAAGGACCAGTAGGCGGCCCTGATGCACAGCGGCGGCCCGGAGGCCGCCGCTTCGAAGTCGGGGAATCCGCTACTTGGCCAGCCAGGCGGCGAATTCGGCGCCGGTGTGGAAAGCGCCCACCTCGCGCCGGACCTCATGGCCGTTCTCGTCCAGGATCACGAGGGTGGGGAAGGCCTCCAGATGGAACTTCTTGGCCAGCTCGGTGCCTTCGGGCACGGGGGTGCGGTCGCGCTTCTGCACCAGGGCCGAGAAGGGGACCACCCGGCTGAGGGCGGCCTGGGCCTCGGGGCTGGGGTAGACCTTCTCCTCCAGGTAGCGGCAGGGCGGGCACCACTCGGTCCACAGGTCCATGAGGATGAGCTTGTGTTCCGCCTTGGCCCGCTTCAAGGCGGCCTTGTAGCTGGTTTCCCAGCGGGCAGGTCCCTGGGCGGCAAGGGGCATGGCGACGAGCAGGAGGGCGGCGAGAGCTTTCATGCGGGGACTCCGGAAGGGCACTGGATGCCCGGTTTTTTGGATGGCGCGAACGGGGGGACCGTTCCTGACTTCCCAGAATACTGCCCTAATCCCCCCTTCAAGGTGCCCGTAATCCCATGCGAGCCGGAGGATGCCCGGCCCGCTCCCAAGGAGGCCGCCATGCGCGCCGTCATGCTTCCGCTGGTCCTCGCGGCCGGCCTAGCCCTTCCCCTGTCCGCCCAGCAGGCCCGGTTCCTGAAGGTGGACATCGTGGCCAAGTCGGTCCATCAGGACTCCCCCTGCAGGACCGGCAACCTCCCCACCGAGATCCACGTCCGCATGCCGGTGAGCCTGGCCAGCAGCATCCTGGACATGGCCGGGAACAGCGAGATCAAGGTCAACGGTGAGGCCCGGAAGGGCCTGAAAGCCGACCAGCTCCAGCAGCTCCTGCGGGATGCCAAGCCGGGCGACCTGCTGCTGGAGGTCACCACGAACCACGGCGATCACATCCGAGTCACCGTCGAGTAGCCGGGAGCCGGGTTCGCGCCAGACGCCAGCCCCGCCCCCGGGCGGGGCCTTTTGGTGGACAATCGAGCCATGGAATCCACGACCGAGCTCCGGGTGCGCTATGCCGAGACGGATGCGATGGGCATCGTCCACCACGCCACCTACCCGGTGTGGATGGAGCTGGGCCGCAGCGACTACCTGCGCGCCCTGGGCCAGAGCTACGCCGAGTGGGAGGCCCGCGGCGTCCGGCTCGTAGTGAACGAGATCAGGGTCCGCTTCCGCACGCCCGCCCGCTACGACGAGCTCGTGGAGGTCCGGACCCGGCTGGCGGAGGCCGGACGGCGCCGGATCGTCTTCCACTACGACATCCTCCGAAGCGGGACGCTGCTGGCCGAGGGCCACAGCATCCACCTCGTGGCGGGATCGGACGGCCGCGCCAGGACCCTGCCGGACGACCTCCTGGCCCTGGTTCAGCGGGACTGAGCCAGGCAGAGCGCCAGGATCCGCCCCAGGGCGTCCATGAGCCGGCGCCTTTCCGGCGGGAAGGCGTCCGTCTGGAAGCTCTGGAAGCTCAGGAGCCCCATGGGGTGCTCCCCCCATCCGAGGGGGACGCCGTACCAGCTGTGGGGGACGAGGCCCGTGGCCCGCTCCGCGGCCGTGAGGAGGCTGCCGGAGGCGAGGCCCTCCTCCAGGGTGCGGACATAGAGCGGCTGCCTGGATTCCAACACCCGCTCGGAGAGCCCTGACCGCCCGGACAGGCGCCGGGACGGGTGGAGGCGGGAGCAGCCCGCCTCGTGGTAGAACGCGAAGGTCAGCAGGTCTTCTTCCCAGTCCGCCAGGGCGAGGAAGAAGCAGGCCAGGCCCAGGGGCTTGAAGCAGAGGTCCAGCAGGGTCGCGGCCAGATCTGCGGCCGGGAGGCCGGGGCGCAACCGCTCCAGGGCCTCCAGCAGCAGGGTGCGGTCCGCGTCCAGGTGGCGCAGCAGTTCGCCGGTCTCCGCCAGCCGGGTCGTCAGGGCGGCAGCCTGGGACTCGGCCCGCAGCAGGCGCCCTTCCGCGGCCTGCTGAGGCGCCTCCGAATCCTTGCTGCCGAACAAACCCATGGGAAACCTTTGGAGGGATCCGGAGGCCCGAATGATGGTTACCTAGGATCATGAAGATGAGGCGCCCACTCTCCCTGTTCAATACCCTCACGCGGAAAGTTGACGAAGTTGTCCCGGTGGAGCCCGGCGTCATCCGGATGTACACCTGCGGGCCGACGGTCTACAACGTGGCCCACATCGGCAACCTGCGGACCTTCCTCTTCCAGGACCTGCTCAAACGCACCTTCCAGGCCGCTGGCTACGAGGTGCGCCACTGCATGAACATCACCGACGTGGAGGACAAGATCATCCGGGACTCCCAGGGCGGCCTGCCCGCGGATGCTTCCAACGAGGCGCGCCACGCGGCCATGAAGGCCCTCACGGAGCGCTTCACGGCGATGTTCCTGGAGGACCTGGAAGCCCTGCACATCCAGCGGGCCACCTATCTGCCCCGGGCCACGGAATACCTGGCCCAGATGATCCGGCTCATCCAGGAGCTGGAGGCCAGGGGACTGGCCTATGTCCGGGAAGGCAGCGTCTACTACCGCATCGCGGGCCTGCCCCAGTACGGCTGCCTGGCCCACCTGGACCGCGAGGGCATGAAGGCCGGGGCCAGCGTGGACGCCGACGATTACGAGCGCGACTCCGTCACCGACTTCGTGCTGTGGAAGGCCACCAAGCCCGGCGAGCCCTTCTGGGACAGCCCCTGGGGCCCCGGCCGGCCCGGCTGGCACATCGAGTGCTCCGCCATGGGCATGGAGCTGCTGGGCGAGCGGGTGGACATCCACAGCGGCGGCGTGGACCTGATCTTCCCCCACCACGAGAACGAGATCGCCCAGAGCGAGGGCTGCCTCGGCCACCGCTGGGTGGAGCACTGGGTCCACGGCGAGTTCCTCATGGTGGAAGGGCAGAAGATGTCCAAGAGCCTGGGGAACTTCTTCAGCCTGCGCGACCTCATGGCCAAGGGGGTGGATCCCATCGCCTTCCGCTACGCCATCCAGAGCAACCACTACCGCAAGGTGCTCAACTTCAGCTTCGAGGGCCTGCGCGCGGCCGAGAATGCCCTCAAGCGCATCCGCGCCTT
>DAIDKC010000036.1 GCA_027451045.1 Holophagaceae bacterium
ATGCCGCGGTCGGTGACATCCCGCAGGCTGGGGCAGCGGGTGCCGAAGTGCAGGTCGCGGTACACTTCGTCGCTGATGAGCAGCACGCCGCGCGCCACGCAGGCGTTGGCCACGCGCTTGAGCGCCTCCAGGCTGCCGCCCCCGCCCGTGGGATTGGAGGGCAGGCTCAGCACCACGGCGGAGACCTCCGGCGTGGCGTCCAGCACGCGGATGAGGGCGTCGGCATCCAGGCGGAACCGGTCCTTCGAGAGCGGGTAGGTCACGGGCACGGCGCCGGCCATGCGGGCCAGGGCCGGATAGGCCACGAAGCCAGGATCGGGCATGAGCACGTGGGAGCCGGGCTCCACCCAGGCCTGGAAGAGCGCGAAGAGGGCGCCCTGGGAACCGGTGGTGATGAGCACCTCGTCCACGTGGGCGCCATGGAACCCCGCGATGGCCTTCCGCAGCTCCAGCAGCCCCGCGTGG
This sequence comes from Holophagaceae bacterium, assembly GCA_027451045.1. Lineage (GTDB taxonomy): Bacteria > Acidobacteriota > Holophagae > Holophagales > Holophagaceae > Geothrix. The sequence goes on from DAIDKC010000036.1 coordinate 466, forward strand.
GGCACGTAGGGACAGGGCCCCGGCGCGCGAAGGAGAGCCTTCCGCGCCACTTCCGGCAGGTCCCAGGTGGGCTCACCCAGGCCCAGGGCGATGGCCCCGGCCGGCGTGCCGTCCGTGATGGCCCGGATGGGGGAGGGCTTGAGTTGGGAGAGGCGGGAGGCGGGCTTCACGGGATACCTCGAAAACACCAGATCACCACCAAGGCGCCCGGACACCAAGCCCTGGAAGGACCTTTTCATCATTCGGGCCGCCTCGGGGCCGGGGCGGTTTCCATTCTGTCGTCGGGCCTACCGCAGAGCCTGCTCGAGGGCGGTGGCGGCATCGGTGCGCTCGTCGCGGTACTTCACGATGCAGGGGGCGGCCACCTGCAGCCCGCGGGCCTTCGCGTACTCCCCGGAGGCGGGACGGGAGCCCGGCACCACCACGGCGCCCTCGGGCACCTCCTGGCGGAGTTCCCGGCCATGCACCAGGTCGTGGATCACCGTGCTGCCGGTGAGCACCACGCCGGAGGCCAGCACCGCGCGTTTCCGCACGACGATGCCCTCGAAGAGGCCCACGAGTCCGCCCACGAAGGCATCATCCTCCACCACCACGGGACGGGCCCCGGCGGGCTCGAGCACGCCGCCGATCTGGGCGGCGGCGGAGAGGTGCACCCGCCGGCCGATCTGGGCACAGCTCCCCACGAGGGCGTGGCTGTCCACCATGGTGCCCTCGTCCACGAAGGCGCCCACGTTCACGTAGGCCGGCGGCATGATCACGACGCCCTTGGCCACGTGGGCCCCCCGGCGCACGGCGGAGCCCCCGGGCACGAGGCGGACGCCGTCGCCCAGACCGAAGTGGCGCGGCGGATAGGCCGTCTTGTCGAACATGGGGAAGCCGGGGCCCTCCAGTTCGGCCAGCGCCGTGCGGCGGAAGCCGGCGAGGATGGCCTGCTTCACCCAGGCGTTGGCCGTCCAGGTTCCATCCTCCCCGCGGGTGGCGGCCCGGATCGTGCCCGCCTCCAGGCAGGCTAGCAGGATCTGGTGCAGCGCCGGGCCTTCGGGATCGTCGGCGTAGGCCTCCAGGGGCCGGTCGAAGAAGGCGCGGACGAGGTCGGGGTTGGTGGTCATGCCATCACCCCCGGGAGGGTGCCCTCGGCGCCCAGGCAGAGGGCCTCCGCCAGTCGGCTCCGCGTGGCGGCGTCGGCGGGGACGAGGGGCAGGCGGACGAGGTCCTCGCAGAGCCCGAGGAGCTTCAGCCCCGCCTTGAGGGGGATGGGGTTGCTCTCCAGGAAGAGGGCATCCATGAGGGGAAGGAGCTGCTGATGCAGGCGACGGGCCTCCGCCAGGGCGCCGCCCCGGGCGGCCCCCACCAGCGCCGCCGTCTCCCCGGGCAGCAGGTTGGCCAGCACCGACACCAGGCCCGCGGCCCCCACGGCGATGGAGGCCAGGGCGAGGTTGTCGTCGCCCGAGAGCAGCTGCTTCCCGGAAGGCAGGGTGCGGGCGATCTCGCCGATCTGGGCCAGATTGCCACTGGACTCCTTCACGGCCACCACCTGGGGGTTCTCCCAGAGCCGCATCAGGGCCGCGGGGGCGAGGTTCAGGCCCGTGCGGCCGGGCACGTTGTAGGCCACCAGCGGCAGCCCCGGCGCGGCCTCCGCCACGGCGGCGTAGTGGGCCACCAGGCCCGCGGGTGTGGGCTTGTTGTAGTAGGGCGTGACGACGAGGGCGCCGGCGGCCCCGAGGCCCTGGGCCCGCCGCGTCCAGGCCGCAGCCTGGCGTGTGGCGTTGGAGCCCGTGCCCACCACCACCGGCCGGCCCGCGCTCTCCTCCATGCAGGCCGAGATGACGGCGTCGCGCTCCACCTCCAGAAGGGTGGCGGCCTCTCCCGTGGAGCCCAGAGGCACGAGGACGTCCACGCCGCCCGCCACCACGTGGCGCACGAGCTTGCGGAAGGCCGGGAGGTCCACCTCCCCGATGGCCGTGAAGGGGGTCGCCAGGGCGACCGAGAGCCCCGAAAGATCGAGCGTCATGGCTTGCCTCCGAAGGTGAACAGGGGATCCAGCACCTCGCGGGCGAGGTCGTCCATGGTGTGGACGCCCTTCCGGCCCTGCACCCAGCGGGCGGCGGCCAGAGCGCCCTCGGCGAAGGGGGCGCGGGAGCGGGCGCGGTGGGTGAGTTCCAGCACCTCCGCGGGGGAATCCAGGCCCAGGGTGTGGGTGCCGATTTCCGCCCCGGCCCGCAGGACTCCCACGCTGAGCTGGTGGGGCGCCGGGGAGCCGAGGGTCCACTCCGTCTTGCGGGGGCAGCTCGCCAGGAACGCCGCCGCCAGCGTCTTCGCGGTGCCCGAGGGCGCGTCGGCCTGGAGGCGGTGGTGGTGCTCGAAGAGGTAGGGATCCCGCGCCGGATCCAGGGCCGCGAAACGTCCCAGCACCGTGGCCAGGCGGGCCATCAGCGCCACCGCGAGGGAGAAGTTGGAGGCCGTCAGCAGGCCGATGCGACGCGCCACGCGGGCCTCCAGATCCGGCAGGGACCAGCCCGTGGCGCCGATCACGAGGTCGGTGCCCGTGGCCAGGGCCCAGTCCAGGTGGTCTTCCACGGCCTCCGCCACGCTGGCATCCACCGCCACGTCCACGGGTCCGCCGGGAGTCTCGCCCCGCCCCGCCTGCCAGGCCACCGGGGTCCCCGCAGCCCGGGCCGCCTCCACGATGGCCGCGGCCAGACGCCCCCGGCCGAAAAGGCCGATCCGCAGGTCCCCGCTCATGCGGCCTCCGTGAGCACGCGGTGGAGCCGCCGCAGGGCCTCGTCGGCCTGGTCCTGGCGCACCACGAGGCTGAGGTTGATCTCGTTGGCGCCCATGCTGATCATCTCCACGTTGATGTCGCCCAGGGCCGTGAGCAGGCGAGCGCCGAGGCCAGGCGTGGACTTCAGGCGCTCGCCCACGGCGGCGATGATGGCCCGGCCTTCGCTGGCCTCCACCGTGGCGAAGGCAGCCAGCTCCTGGAGGAGCGGCTTGAGCGGAACGTCCGCCTCCACCGTGAGAGACACGCTCACTTCCGCCGTTGCCACCAGGTCCACGCTCACGCCCCGCCGGCCGAACACCTCGAAGAGCCGGGCCAAAAAGCCGCTCTGCGCCAGCATCCGCGAGCTGCTCACCGTCAGCACCGTCACCGGGCCCCGGCTGGCCAGGGCCGTGATGGGCCGGCCGGTCCGGACCTCGGCGGCGATGGTGGTGAAACGGCCCTCCGGGCGCCGGGTGTGGCGCACGGTGACGGGGATGCGGGCCTCCACCGCCGGCTGGATGGTGGCCGGGTGGAGGACCTTGGCCCCGAAGGCGGCCAGTTCTGCCGCCTCCGCGAAGCTCAGCTCGGGGATGGGCAGGGCCTCGGGCACGATGCGGGGATCGCAGGTGAGCACGCCATCCACATCCGTCCAGATCTGAACCTCCTTCGCGCCCAGGGCCGCGCCGAAGAGAGCCGCGGAGTAGTCGCTGCCGCCCCGGCCCAGGGTGGTGGTGAGGCCGTCCTCGGTGGCGCCGATGTAGCCCTGGGTCACCACGGCCCGGCCCGGGCCCAGCAGGGGGGCGAGCTGCCGGGCGGCCAGGGCTCCCAGCGCCTGGGGATCCGGCACCGCCTCCCCGAAGGTGGCGTCCGTGCGCAGCACCCGGCGGGCGTCCACCCAGGCCGCACCCAGGCGCTCCGCGAAGATCCGCGTGGCCAGCCGCTCGCCGATGGACGCGATGGCGTCCATGCTCCGGGGGCTCAGCTCCCGCAGCAGCGCCACGCCCCGGAGCAGCAGCTCCAGCTCCCCGAAGTGCTCGGTGAGCGCGGTGTCCAGCCCCTCCGGCACCGCCCCGGCGAAGAGCTCCCCCGCGGCCCGGCGGTGGGCGGCCATGATCCGCCGCTGCACCTCCAGGGCCCCGGGCAGGTCGCCGCCTTCCGCCGTGCGCGCCGCCTCGAACAGCGCGTTCGTCGTCTTGCCCATGGCCGAGAGCACCACCAGGGGCGCCTCGGGCAGCGCCGCCCGCACGAGGGCCTCCACCTGCCGCATGCAGGCCGCGTCCGCCACGCTGCTGCCGCCGAACTTCATCACGATCATCGGAAGAACCCCTTGGCATGCGCCAGCTCGGCGTTGAGGCTGCTGCCACCGGCAGCACCCGTTCGGGGGGGCCCCGCTCTGCGATCCCGCGCAGTGAGGAGCAGGAGGACATGCCTGAATGGCATGTCCGATCGCGGGCTGCCGAACAACACGTGCGCGGCGCGGCAGGCATCGAAGCGCATCATCGGAGGAACCCCTTGGCCTGCGCCAGCTCGGCATTGAGGATGCTGCCGCCCGCCGCACCGCGCTCAGTGTTATGCCCCAGCAGCGCGAACTTCACGCCCAGCACGGGGCAGGCCCGCAGGCGCCCGATGTGGACGCTCATGCCGCCATCGCGCTCCACGTCGCGGCGCACCTGGGGCCGGTCCTCCGCCTCGTGGAGGCGGATGGGCACCTCCGGAGCGGAGGGGAGCGCCAGCGCCTGGGGCTCGGGCCGCCAGTCGAGCCAGGCGGCGCGCACATCCTCGAGGCTGGGGTTGCCCCGCAGGCGCACGCTCACGGCCTCAGTGTGGCCCTCCAGCACCGGCACCCGGTGGCAGAGGGCGCTCACCGCCAGCGGAGCGGGTTCGATGGCCCGGCCCGTCAGGCGGCCCAGCATCTTGGGGATCTCCTCCTCCACCTTGGGCTCCTCGTTGCGGATGAAGGGGATGACGTTGCCGAGGATGTCGAGGCTCGGCACGCCGGGGTAGCCCGCACCGCTCACCGCCTGCATGGAGGTCATCAGCACCGCCTCGATCCCGAAGGCCGCCTCCAGGGGCGCCAGGGCCATCACCAGCACCGTGGCCGTGCAGTTGGCGTTTGTGACGATCCCGCCCGACCAGCCGTGGTGGACCCGCTGGACCCTGAGCAGGTCGAGATGGTCGGCGTTCGCCTCCGGCACCAGGAGGGGCACCTCGGGCGCCATGCGGAAGGCCGAGGCGTTGGAGAAGACGAGCGCCCCGGCCCGGGCGAAGGCCGGCTCCAGCTCGGTCGCGGGAGCGGTGTCGAGGGCGCTGAACACCACCGGGGACAGGGTGTGCTCCGGGCTCCCGATGCCCATGACCTGGTCGCCCAGGCCGCCGTAGGGCACGCCCTCCAGGCGCCAGTCGCAGGCCTCGCGGTAGCGCTTGCCTGCGCTGCGCTCGCTGGCGGCGAGATGCTCGATGCGGAAGAGGGGATGATCCGCGAGGCGACGCACAAAGCGCTGCCCCACGACGCCGGTGGCGCCGAGGATGGTGACGGGGATGCGGTGGCTCATGGGTAGCTCCTCTGCTGGTCTATCGAGATCGCTTCGGGGTCGCCACCGGCTGCGCCCTCCACCTATCGCGCGGCGCACTGCGCCACGCTCCCGCGCGCTTGCCACCAGGCGGCTGCGCTTGCGGAGGCGGAGCCTCGGCGCCGAGGAGGGTGACGGGGATGCGGTGGCTCATGGTCGGCTCCGGGGAGGTCAGGCGGGGAGGAAGGCGCGGGCGAGGCGGTGGTTGAGGTCCACCCCGGCTTCGAGGTCGGCCAGGGACAGGTGCTCCTCGGGGGTGTGGGCCACAGCGATGCTGCCGGGCCCCGCCAGCACCACCGTGCGGTCCGGCACCAGGGCCCGCAGGGTGGGTGCGTCGGACCCGAAGGGCATCGGGGCGTGCTCGAAGCCGGGGATCGCCGGGTAGCGGTCGGGCGGCTCGTCCAGGCAGACCTCCAGGGATCCTTCGGGAGGTGCCAGGCGGCGGGCCTCCGCCAGGAAGGTACTGCCCGGCACGGGCCGCACCAGGAGGTCCGCCCGGGCGGAGGCGGGCACGGCGTTGAGCGCCGCCCCAGCCTGCAGGAGGCCCAGGTTCCAGACCTCGGGCCCCAGCTCCGGGTCCATCCGGCCCGGTAGCTCACGCAGCCGCCGGAGCCAGTCCAGCAGGGGCCAGGCCGCATCGTGTCCGCGCTCGGGGCTGCCGCTGTGGGCGGCCCGGCCGGTGCAGGCGAGGCGGAGGTGCTGGGCCCCGCGCTGGCCCGTGGCCAGCTTCAGGTCCGTGGGCTCGCCGTTGATGAGCACCCGGAGCCCCCCCAGGCGGTCCGCCAGGCCCAGGGCCACCCGGGCTCCGGCGCTGTCCGTCTCCTCCCCCACCACGCCCAGCCAGGCCAGGCCCTCCGTGCCCTCCGCCAGGAGCCGGCGCACGGCGCCCAGCTGGGCCACGATCTGGCCCTTGGCGTCGCAGGCGCCCCGGCCGCAGAGGACCTCGCCCTCCAGGCGGGGCGGCCCATAGGGCGGCACCGTGTCCAGGTGGGTCGAGAAGAGCACCCTTGGATGCCCCCAGGTGGCCAGGACATTGGTGCGGCCCAGGGCCACGGGCTGTTCCAGCACGGCCGCGCCCAGTTCCTCCAGCAACGTGAGGAGGGGCCGCAACAGGACATCCTCGGCCCCCGACGTGCTGTCGCAGGCGCAGAGAGCCTCCAGATGGCCCGTGAGCCAGGTCCTGGGATCGGCGGTGGATGCGTTCATGGAACCCTCGTCGAACCGACGGCGCCCTCCGGAACGCGGGGAGCTGGGCCCCTCCGCCGCTCCGCTGGCCCTCCGCGCGGGGTGTCCCGCACGACAGCCGCCGGGCTTTCGCCTTGGCGTCCAGGGCCCGCGCCGATGACTCGCGAACCCTTCGGCGGCCCTCCCCGTTCACCGCGGGTCGTCGGGTCCATCCCCCTCGCCGCCGCTACTGATGGGGACCGCGCCTCCATCGGAACATCCACCTTCCCATGGTCGGGGCCCAGGCCGCAACCGCGCCCTCTCCCATCGGAGGCCGGGACTGGCGCTCGGAGGCGGGGGGCGCGCAGGGCGGGAGGCATGGACCCTCCAGGGGGATCGGATCAGGGGGCGACGGCTCCCGGGGGTGGCGCCATGGCGTCGGCCAGGGTGTGGACATAGCCGCTGAGGTCGGTCACGGCCCGTACGGCCTCGGGTGTGGCCCGCAGGAGCTGGAAGTAGCCGAGGTAGGCGGCGTAGATGAGCAGGGCCCGCTGGCGAGCCTCGGCCTCGGCGTAGCCCAG
>DAIDKC010000037.1 GCA_027451045.1 Holophagaceae bacterium
GGCAGCCGCTGGGTCCCGCCCCAGCCGGGGATGAATCCGTACTGGAGTTCCGGCATCTTCAGGCGGGCCGAGTCCGCCATGAGCCTCAGATGGCAGCTCATGAGCAGTTCGACGCCTCCCCCGAAGGCATCGCCCTGGATGGCGGCCAGCACCGGGATCGGGAGGCGCTCGATGCGGTTGAAGACGGCGTTGCCCAGATCCTCCGACCCGCGGCCGTTCCAGTAGAGGCCGGCCAGGTCCACGAGGTTCCCCCCGCCGCTGAACACCTCGCCGGCGGCCGTGAGGATCACGGCCCGGGCCGTTCCGGCCTCCAGCACCTCGTCCAGGAAGCGGTCGAGCTCCGCGAGGAGGAGCTGGCTCACCAGGTTGGCCGGGGGATCGCTGATCCGGCAGATCACCAGTCCGTCTTTCCATTGGAGGGCAAGTTTCTGGTAGGGCACCGGGGGCTCCGGGAAGGGGTTGCGGAACGGAGCGCGCCTCCGCCACGGGGAGGTCGCTGGGTCTGGGGTGGATGGGAGGACCCAGCTTACCGGGTCGGGCCGCTTCCGTCACACTGGTCCGAGGACCCGCCATGAAACCCCTCTCCTCCCTTCCCGATGCCACCGTTCTCGCGGATCCCGACGTCCTGGAGGCCTTCCGCCGGGACGAGTCCCATGTGGCGGGCTGCATGCCCCTGGCGGTGGTGCGGCCCCACGGCCCCGCGGCCCTCCGGGGCCTGGTGCGCCTGGCGAGGGCCGAGGGGTTTGGCCTGGTCCCCCGGGGGGCGGGCACGGGGAAGGCGGGCGGCTGCGTCCCCACGTCCCGGACGGTGGTGGTGGACCTGTCCGAATGGCCGGGGGCGATCCAGGTGTCGCCCCAGGACCTCTGCCTGACCGCTCCCGTCAGCGCCCCCCTGCGCGAGGTGAAGGCCAAGGCGGCGGCCTCGGGCCTGTTCTATCCGCCCGATCCGAACTCCTGGGAGAGCTGCGCGCTCGGCGGCACCCTGGCCACCAACGCAGGCGGACCGAACGCCTGCAAGTACGGCATGACGCGCAACTGGGTGCTGGGGCTCGATGTCCTGCTCGCCGACGGGGAGGTCCACACCTTCGGCATCCGCAGCGTGAAGGCCAACGCGGGGCCCAACCTCGCCCAGCTTTTCGTCGGCAGCGAGGGCATCTTCGGGCTCATCCTGGGGGCGACGCTGCGCCTCACGCCGCAGCCCCGGGAGCACGCCACCCTGCTCCTGCCCGTGAAGCGCTGGACGGACCTGCTGGACCTGCCGGGCCGGCTGGCCGAGGCAGGCTTCCTGCCGAGCGCCTTCGAGTTCTTCGACCCGGCGGTGCTCGCGGAACTGCGTGCCCACGGACCCGAGGAGGCCCGCCGCCTGCCGGGGGAGGCGCTGGCCATCCTCGAGTTCGACGAGCGGGGCTGCGCCTCCGATGCCTTCCTGGAGGCCCTGGCCGACCTGCTGGGCCCGGTAGCGGAATCACTGGAGATCGCCTCCGGGGCGCGGCAGCGGGAGGGCATCTGGGCCGTGCGGCGCCTCACAAGCGCCTTCCTCAAGGAGCGCCACCCGAAGAAGGTGAGCGAGGATATCGTCGTGCCCCGGAGCCAGCTCCGCCTCTTCTTCGAGCGCCTCGAGGCCACGGGCATCCCCGCGGTGAGCTACGGCCACCTCGGCGACGGCAACCTGCACGTGAACCTGCTCGCTGCGGGCGATACCCCGCCCGACGAACTGGAAGCGCAGCTCATGACCCTCTTCCGCCTGGCCGTGGACCTGGGCGGCACCCTCAGCGGCGAGCACGGCATCGGCCTCGCCAAGCGCGACGCCTTTCTCGCCCTCTCGGATCCCGCCCACATCGAGGTCCTACGCGGCCTCAAGCGGACCCTGGATCCGGATGGCATCTTCAATCCGGGCAAGGTGATCTGACGGAGGCCCTCCATGTCCCAGCGACCCCTGATCCTCGGCCACCGGGGCCTCTCCTCGCGGCACCTGGAGAACTCCATGGAGTCCTTCCGGGCTGCGCTGGCCGCCGGGATGGACGGCTTCGAGCTGGACGTGCAGCCTACGCGGGACGGCGTGTGCGTGGTGCTGCACGACGACGATCTCGGCCGGATGGCCCTGGGATCGGGCCTCCTGCGGAAGATGAAGGCCGCCGAGCTGCCGCCCCTGAAGAACGGCGAGCCGCTGCCCCGCCTGGCGGACGTGCTCGACCTGCCCGCGAAGCTCGTCAACGTGGAGCTGAAGGGCGAGCCGGGCTGGCAGCAGGCCCTGGCGGCGGTGGAAGCGGCCGAGGCCCTTGACCGCGTGCTCTTCAGCAGCTTCGAGCCCAGCGAGGTGCTGCAGCTCTGGGCCGCCTGCGAGGGCGCCCGCTGCGGGTTCCTGTGGGAGACGGACGAGGCCCTGGCGCTCACCGCCGAGGAGCTGGCCGACCTGCCTCTGGCCCTCTGGTTTCACCCGCCCCTCAAAGCCGTGAAGGCGAATCCCGGCCTGTGGGCACCCTATGCCGGGAAGCTCGCCCTCTGGGGCATGAAGACCCCCGCCGAGGCGGCGGACCTCCCCTTCACGCCGGCCGTGCTGATCGCCGATGGTCTCTGAGCCCCGTCAATTCTGGATGTAGGTCACCAGCTGCTCGATGGTGAACCGCTGGTCGGAGATCGTCTCCTTCACCAGGTCGCCGATGGACACGATGCCGATCGCCTGGCCGTGGCCGTCCAGCACGGGCAGGTGCCGCACCCGCTTGTCCGTCATCAGCGCCATGCACTGGGGCACGGTCTGGTCCAGGGTGACGCAGCTCACCTTGTCGCTCATGATCGCGCGGACGGGCGTGTCCTTCGAGGCCTTGCCCTTGAGGATGATCTTCCGGGCGTAGTCCCGCTCGGAGAAGATGCCCACCAGCCTCCCGCGCTCCAGGACCACCAGGGCGCCGATGTCGTACTCGGCCAGGAGGGACAGGGCCGAGAAGACCGAATCGTCCGGCCCGACCGAAACCAGGGGACGCTTGCCTTCGAGCAGCTGCTCCAGTGACCGCATGCCTGCCTCCTTGCCGGGAATGGATGGATGGGGCGCTTCGTGGGCCTGACTATACGTCGAATCGGCCTGCGCGCCAGGGGAAAGCTCCCCCGGGCCCTCCGCAGGTACTCCGGCCACCGGCGACACTCCGTCAAGTGGGAGCGGGGAATTCCAGCTTCTCCTTGTCCCCCATTCCGCCCCATGGGTACCCTTTGTCAGCCACGAACGGGAGGTCGCCATGGCCGTCAACCTCAAGGGACGCAGCTTTCTCACCCTGATGGACTTCACCCCGCTGGAGGTGCGCTACCTCCTGGACCTGTCGCGGGACCTCAAGGCCAAGAAGCGCATGGGCCTCCACGGCGAGGCGCTCAAGGGCAGGAACATCGTGCTGCTCTTCGAGAAGACCAGCACCCGCACCCGCTGCGCCTTCGAGGTCGGCGCGCTGGAGGAGGGCGCCCACGTCACGTTCCTCGATTCCGCCAGTTCCCAGGTGGGCAAGAAGGAATCCATCGAGGACAGTGCCAAGGTGCTGGGCCGCTTCTACGACGGCATCGAGTACCGCGGGTACAAGCAGGAGGTGGTGGAGGCCCTCGCGAGGCACAGCGGCGTGCCCGTGTGGAACGGCCTCACGGACACCGACCACCCGACCCAGATCCTGGCCGACTTCCTCACCCTCGAGGAGCACGTCGCCAAGCCGCTGAGCAAGATGAAGCTCGTCTTCTGCGGTGACATCCGCAACAACATGAGCTACGCGCTGATGTATGGTGCCGCCAAGACCGGCATGCACATGGTGGCCCTGGGTCCCAAGGCGCTCTCACCCGATCCGAAGGTGCTGGAGGCCGCCCGCAGGGCGGGCGAGGAGACGGGCGCGGTCATCGAGGTGACCGATGACGTGGACGCCGCCGTGAAGGGCGCCGACGCCCTCTACACCGATGTCTGGGCCAGCATGGGCGAGGAGGACCAGATCCCCGAGCGCGTCAAGCTGCTCACGCCCTTCAAGGTCACGATGGAGATGATCCGGAAGACCGGGAACCCCGACGTGAAGTTCCTCCACTGCCTGCCCGCCTTCCACGACTTCGAGACCAAGCTGGCCAAGGAGATGAAGGAGAAGGGCCACGACATCCGCGAGGTCACCGACGAGGTGTTCCGCAGCCGCCACAGCGTGGTCTTCGACGAGGCCGAGAACCGCATGCACACCATCAAGGCCGTGATGGTCGCCACCCTCGGCTGAGCTGATCCGCATCCAGGAAGGGCCCCCCGCGGGGCCCTTTTTTTCGCGGAGGCCGGTGCTATGGTGGTTCCACCCCTGCTGAATGGAGTCTCCATGCGACTGGCGAAGTCCCTCGTCCTCCCGGCCTTCCTCGCCCTCTCCCTGGCTGCCCAGGCCCAGGGCCTCGATGGCGTCTGGCACCGCACGGGGATGGACGACATCCACGCGGCCATCCTGGCCTGCACGGCGGACATGAACTTCATCACCCGGCCCATCGCCCGCTACAAGCTCACGAACGTCAACCCGGCCTACCAGAAGATCACCCTCGCCATCACGCCGCAGCAGGTGAGCGTGAAGCTGGATGACCGCGTGCCCATCCTGATGCCGGGGAACGGCCAGGAGGCCCCCTGGACCCGGGAGGATGGCGAGAAGTTCATGGTGGCCGCCCATCCCCAGGGCAACGAGCTCGTCCAGACCTTCCGCAACGACGAGGGGGCCCGCACCAACGTCTTCAAGCTGAGCCCCGACGGGAAGACCCTCACCCTCTACGTGACCGTTACCAGTCCCCGGATCCCGAAGCCCCTCACCTACACCATGACCTTCGGGCGCTGAGCCCCGGTCCGCGGGGCGCAGGCGTGGGCGAGCCGGAAGGGGCGGAGCAGCCGTTCCCGCGGCGCTGGGAGCTGCTGGCCCTGGCGAGCGTGGGCGCCTTCATGACCCCCCTGGACAGCTCCATCGTCTCCGTGGCCCTGCCGCGGATGGGGCCCCTGCTCCACCTCAGCTACGCCGCCTCCCTGTGGGTGCAGGCCGCCTACCTCCTCACCATCGCCGTGCTCCTCATCCCCCTGGGACGCCTGGCGGACCGGCGGGGCCGGGGGCCCTTCTACCTGGGGGGCACGGCCTGCTTCACGGCGGGATCCCTGGCGGCGGCCCTCAGCTTCAACGGGGCCTCCTTGATCCTGGCTCGGGTCGTCCAGGGGGTGGGCGGCGCGCTCCTGTTCGCCACCTCCACCGCCCTCGTCACCGCGGCCTTCCCGGTCCGGGAGCGTGGGAAGGCCCTGGGGCTCAACGTGATGGCCACCTACCTGGGCCTCAGCGTGGGTCCTCCCCTGGGGGGCTTCCTGGTGGATCGTCTCGGCTGGCCCTTCATCTTCCTGGTGAACCTGCCCATCGGGCTCGTCGTGCTCGCCTGGGGTTGGCGCCTGCTGCCCCAGGCCAGCCCGGCCCGGTCCTCGGGGCCCTCCGGGAAGGGGCTGGACCTGCCCGGCACGGCCCTGCTGGGGGTGGCCCTGGTGGCGCTGCTGGTCCCCCTCACGTTCGCCGAAAGCTGGGGCTGGCGCGCCCCCAGGACCTGGGGTCTGCTGGGGCTGTCCCTGCTGGCGCTGGTCGCATTTCTGCGGCGGGAAGGCAGGGCGCAGGCACCCTTGGTGGATCTGGACCTTCTGCGGCACAACCGCCTGTTCGCAGCCGCGAACATCGCGGCCCTGCTCAACTACATGGCCCTCTTCGGCATCGCCATCCTCACCGCCATCGAGCTCCAGCTCGTGGAGGGCGTCACGGCGCGCGTGACGGGCTGGGTCATGCTCGCGCAGCCCGTGATGCAGGCCCTCCTGAGCCCCCTGGCGGGGCGACTGAGCGACCGCCTGGGGTCGCGCCTCCTGAGCACGGCCGGCATGCTCCTCACCGCCGCGGGCATGGGCCTGCTCGCCCGGGTGGGGTCGCAGCCCGGGCTCGGGCCCGTCGTTGGCGCCCTGGCTCTCGTGGGCCTCGGCATGGCCGCCTTCAGTTCGCCCAACACCAGCGCCATCATGGGCAGCGTCTCCCGCGACCAGCTGAGCATGGCGAGCGCCTTCCTGAGCACCATGCGCGTGATGGGGCAGGCCCTCAGCGTGGCCCTCCTGGGGGGTATCGCCGCCAGCCGGCTCGGGCCGGGGGGCTGGCGCCTGCTGCTCCATGCCGGCAGGTCGCCCGCGGCCGCGGACGCCTTCGCCCGGGGCTACAGCGCGGCCATGGTCACCGGCGCGGGCCTCGCCCTCCTGGGGGCCTGGGCCTCCCTCGCCCGGCCCGCCGGGGATCCCGTCCCGCCGCGGGCCTGACACGGGACGGGCGCCCTTGGGGCGCCCGTCCAGGGGTCGGAGCCTGCGTCAGTGCGCGCCCACGCTCGAGAGCAGGCGGGCGCCCTTGGCGTAGCAGGTCTTGTGGAGGATGTGGTGCTCGAACTCGTGCCGGAACTTCTGGAGGGCCGAGTCCATGGGGCCGCAGGCCGCATCCCCCAGGGGACAGAGGGTGCGCATGCCGATGCGCGGCGTGAGGCCGGCCAGCAGGTCGAGATCCTCCATGCGGCCCTGGCCATGCTCGATGCGGTGGAGGATCATCTCCATCCAGTTGCAGCCCTCGCGGCAGGGGGTGCACTGGCCGCAGCTCTCGTGGGCGTAGAACCTGATGAGGCGCAGGGTGGCCTGGACGATGCAGGTGTCCTCGTCCATGACGATGACGCCCCCGGAGCCGCCCATGGAGCCCCGGGCCTTCAGGTTGTCGAAGTCCATGGGGACGTCGAAATCCTTCTCGTCCAGCATGGGACAGCTGGCTCCGCCGGGGATGATGGCCTTGATCTTCCGCCCCGTGCCGGAGCCGCCCGCCAGCTCCTCCACGAGGAAGTTCAGGGGCGTGCCCATGGGCAGCTCGTAGATGCCGGGGCGCTTGACGTGCCCGCTCACGCCGAAGATGCGGGTGCCACTGTTCTTCGGCGAGCCGATCTTGGCGTACTCGGCGCCGCCCATGCGGAGGATCGGCGGCACGGCGGCCAGGGTCTCCACGTTGTTGATGGTAGTGGGCTGGCCGAAGGCGCCCTTGGCGGCCGGGAAGGGCGGCTTCACGCGGGGCTCGCCGCGGCGGCCCTCCAGGGAGTTCAGCAGGGCCGTCTCCTCGCCGCAGATGTAGGCGCCGGCACCGCGGTGCACAAGGATGTCGTAGTCCCAGCCGGTGCCCATGATGTTCTTGCCGAGGTAGCCGGCGTCGCGGGCCTGCTGGATGGCGGCCTCCAGCTTCTCGATGAGCCAGAGGAACTCTCCCCGGATGTAGACGAAGCCCAGCTGGCACTGCATGGCCCAGCCGCCGATGATCATGCCTTCGATGAGCTGGTGGGGGTTGTATTCGAGGATGACGCGGTCCTTGAAGGTGCCGGGTTCGCCCTCGTCGCCGTTGCACACCAGGTAGCGCGTGAACTTCCGCTCGGGCGTGTCCTTGGGCATGAAGGACCACTTCAGCCCCGCCGGGAAGCCCGCGCCGCCGCGGCCCCGGAGGCCCGAGGCCTTCACCTCCTCGGTCACCGCCACGGGCTCCATCTTCAGGGCCTTCTTCAGGGCCGCGTAGCCCTCGTGCTTCTGCTCGTAGACCTTCAGGTGCCAGTTGTCCAGGTCGCCCGCGCCCCGGAGCATCAGGTTCGGGAACTTCTCCGTCCCGAAGCCGGGGAAGGTGTAGGTCTGGGGATCGGGCTTGGTTCGGATCGCTACCATGGGGCTACCTCGGGTGGCTGCGAAGACGGCTCTGCCGGCTGAGAAGCGGGGACCAGGGGGAACATCGCGAACGATGCAAGCAGGCCAGCTCCCCCTGGGGACATCAATGCGCCCAGGGGCGGTACTCGCCGCGCTTGCAGGCTTCCATGACCTCGACGAGCTTCTGCTCGTCCACCAGCTCGTCATAGACGTCATGGTTCACCTGGATGCAGGGACCCATGCTGCAGCCCGCCAGGCACTCGACCTCCTCCACGCTCCACATCCCGTCGGGGCTCGGCCCCTGCCCGGGCTTCACGCCGGTCTTCTCGCAGACCTTCTCGAGGAGCTGGGCCGCGCCCTTCAGCGCGCAGCTGATGTTCGTGCAGACCTGGAAGTGGTACCGACCCACCGGCGCCTTCTGGTACATCGTGTAGAAGGTGGCCACGCCGAAGACGTGGCCCTCGGGGATGCCGATGGCCTTGGCCACGGCCCTCATGGCCGACAGGCTGATGAACCCGAACTCCCGCTGGGCGATGTGAAGGGCCGGCAACGTGGCCGCCAGCTTGTCGGGATAGCGGGCCATGATGGCCTGGATCTCCGCCAGGGCCTCGGGGCTGAACTCCTTGACCTCGCTTTCCGGCAGGCGCTGGCCTGGGGCGAGGGGTTCCGGGGATGTCTCGGGGGGCTGGGGATGGTTCATGGGCGCGCTCGCATGAAGGGCCAGTTTAGCCCGAAACGCAGGCAGGGGGCCCGGGCAAACCCGGGTCCCCTGCAGGTCCAGGAGCTCTGGACAGTCCTGTGGCGCCTTCTTCAGAGGCCGCGGTGGCTGCCGTCGCAGAAGGGCGCCGACTTCGTGCGCTTGCACTGGCAGAGGGCATGCTTCCCGGCCTCCGTGACCTCCAGCTTCACTGGACGGATCTCGCAGGCCTTGTGGGCGCCGTCGCAGAAGGGCTGCTTCGCGCTCAGGCCGCAGGCGCACCACCAGTAGGTTCCGGGTTCCAGATCCAGCACCGCCGGGACCTTGGCCGCGATCTTGGGAGTGGTCTCGCTCATGGCTGCCTCCTCATTTGCCCTGGACCTTGTCGGCCTCGACATCCAGGGTGATGGCCACGTGCCTGCCGACCAGGCCGTCGTAAGTCTTGATGCCGTAGTCGTCCCGGTCAAGGGTCAGGGCGCCGTCAATGAATCCGGCCACCACGCTTCCGGGCCGCATGCCCGGGCCGGTGCCGGCGTCGGTGATGGGGAAGGTGATCTGCTTGGTCACACCGTGGAGGGTGAAGGTCCCGGTGATCTGCAGCTTGCCCTTGGCGACCTCTTTCACGGAGGTGCTCTTGAAGGTGATGGTGGGGTATTTGGCCACGTCGAAGAAATTCGAGCTGCGCAGGTCATTGTCACGCATGGTGCTGTCGGTGTTGATGCTGGAGGCGTCAATGGTGACCTCCACCGAGGACTTGGTGATGTCCTTTGTGTCCAGGTGGATCTCGCCGGAGAACTTGGTGAAGCGGCCGCTGGTCTTGGACAGCAGGTGCCTGATGGTGAAGGCGATCCCGCTGTGGACGGGATCAATCCGGTAGACGTCCTGGGCGGATGCAGGCACGGCCGCCAGGGCGACGATGGCCAGAAGGACGCGGAAGGGGTGTCGCATGCTGTCTCCTCGAAATGGGTGTTCCACCACGCAAGGAAGTCTAGGCCCCTTTTAATGAGTTGCAACACCAAAAATGCGGAAGAACTGTCATGCTGGATCCGTGGGAGCAGGGCCATGCATCTTCGCGAGGAACTCCGGAT
Organism: Holophagaceae bacterium; assembly: GCA_027451045.1. GTDB lineage: Bacteria > Acidobacteriota > Holophagae > Holophagales > Holophagaceae > Geothrix. Next base: position 9,482 of record DAIDKC010000037.1, read on the forward strand.
CACCAAGCCCTTCGAGCCGGGCCAGGAGGTGGCCCTCGCCCTGCTGCTGGGGCGGGAGTACCTCACCCGCCTCTTCGACAAGGGGCTGTTCGAGCCGGCGGAAATCTCCGACCAGCAGTTCAACGTGCTCCGGATCCTCCGGGGCGGGCCCAAGGAGGGCTACCTGGTCAAGGACCTTCGGAGCCGCATGATCTTCCGCTTCGCGGACGTGCCGCGCCTCGTGAACCGACTGGAGGCCCGGGGCCTGGCCAAGCGTTGCGAGAATCCGGAAGACCGGCGGGGCAGCCGGGTGCAGATCACCGCCAAGGGCCAGGCCCTGGAGGCGAAGCTCCGCGCGCGGCACCAGGCGCTCTCCTCGCGGGTGGATCGCTGTCTCTCGGCGGCCGAGCGGGACCAGCTCCTGGCCCTGTTGGAGCGCCTCCGGGATGACCACCGTGCGCAGCTGGCGGACCTGGAGCCCTGATAGCCGGGAGGCGAATCGCCTCGGAGGGGCTTCAGCGATCGAGTTCGCCGGCGATGACGTTCATGGCACCCAGGACGGCGACAGCGTCGGCGATGTCCCGGCTCCAGCGAGCCGGAGGCGAGACGGGAAGGAGGCCCCGGTGGGGCCTCCTGATAGCCGGGAGGCGAATCGCCTCGGGGAGGGGACTTCAGCGATCGAGTTCGCCGGCGATGACGTTCATGGCACCCAGGACGGCGACAGCGTCGGCGATGAGCCTTCCCTTCACCTGGGCATCGAAGCTGCTGAAGATGGGCAGGCAGGGAGGACGGACCCGGATGCGGTAGGGGTTCTTGCCGCCGTCGCTGACGATGTAGAAGCCCAGCTCGCCATTGGCGCCCTCGGTGGCGCTGTAGACCTCGCCCACCGGCATCTCGATGCCGTGCATGATGAGCTTGAAGTGGTGAATGAGGCTCTCCATCCGCGTGTAGATCTTCTCCTTCGGCGGCAGGGCGACCTTGTAGTCGTCCACCATGACCGGGCCGGGTTCCAGCCGGTCCAGAACCTGACGGATGATGCGCAGGCTCTGGCGCATCTCCTCGACGCGGACGAGGTAGCGGTCGAACACATCGCCGGTGGTGCCCACGGGGATGTCGAAGTCGTAGGTCTCGTAGCCCAGGTAGGGCTGGGCCTTGCGGAGGTCCTGGGGGACACCGGCGGCACGGAGGCAGGGGCCGGTGTAGCCCCAGCTGATGGCCTCCTCGGCGCTGATGGCGCCCACCCCCTTCGTGCGGTCGTGCCAGATGGGATTGCGCGTGAGCAGGCGCTCGAGCTCGTTGATGGCCGCCTCGCATTCCACGAGGAAGTGCTCGGTGAGGGGCACGAAACCCTCGGGGATGTCTCGCATGAGGCCGCCGATGCGGGTGAAGCTGGTGTGGAGCCGCTGGCCGGCCGCCATCTCGAACAGGTCGTAGATGGTCTCGCGCTGCTTGAAGAGGTAGAGGAAGGCCGTGAAGGCACCGATGTCCACGGCGTTGATGCCGACGCAGACGATGTGGTCGCCGATGCGGGCGAGCTCGGACACAAGCACGCGGATGAGCTCGGCGCGACGGGGGATCTTCACGTCCAGCAGCTTCTCCACCGCGAGGGTGTAGCCCACGTTGTTCATCATGCTGGAGGTGTAGTTCAGGCGGTCCGTGAGGGGGATGAACTGCTGGTAGCTCAGGTTCTCGCCCAGCTTCTCCACGCCGCGGTGGAGGTATCCGATCTCCGGGGTCGCCTTCGTGATGGTCTCGCCCTCCAGCTCGAGGACGATGCGCAGGGTGCCGTGGGTGACGGGGTGCGAGGGCCCCATGTTGACGATCATGCGATCGCCGTCGAGCTGCTGCTTGGAAAGGGCGATGGATTCCATGGGGGCCGCCTAGTTCCGTTCGCCGCGGTTGTAGGGGGCGGTGCAGCCTTCCATGCAGAAGGGATCGCCGCCATCCAGGGGGAAGTCCTTGCGCAGGGCATGGCCCGGGAAGTCGTCCCAGGTGAGCAGGCGCTTGAGGTTGGGGTGGCCCTCGAAGGGGATGCCGAAGAGGTCGAAGACCTCCCGCTCGAACCAGTCGGCGGTCTTGAAGCGGCTCACCAGGCTGGGCATCGCCTCGCCGTCGGTCACGGCGACTTTCACGCGCAGGCGCTCCTGGCTGGCCAGGTTGAGCCAGTGGTAGACGACATCGAAGCGCTGGGGGCGTTCCGGCCAGTCCACGGCGGTCAGGTCCACCAGCATCTGGAACCCCTCGCGGTGGAGGAAGTCCACCAGGTCCAGGAAACGCTCCTTGGCCACCACCAGGGTCTGGTCGCCCCGGAAGGCGTGGCGGTCCTCAACCACGCCCGGAAGCTGCGCGTCTATCTGCTCGATCACCATGTCCCGCTCCCGACTAGAAGATCGCGCCCTGGCCGTGCTCGGAGGCATCCATCAGCATCTCGCGGATGGTCTGCTGCCCGGTGAGCCCCTTCTCGGCCTGCCAGGCCTCCTGGCGGGCGAGGCTCTCGTAGAAGCGCGCGATGTGGTCCTTGCGCATGGAGAGGGATTCCTTCTCGATCTTCTCCTGCAGCTTCATCACGCCGTAGAGCATGCTCTCGGGCCGCGGCGGGCAGCCGGGAACGTAGACATCCACGGGCACCACGCGGTCAATGCCCTGCAGCGTGGCGTAGGTGCGGTACATGCCGCCGGAGCTGGCGCACACGCCAACGCTGACCACCCACTTGGGCTCGGCCATCTGGGCGTAGATGGTGCGGATGACCGGGGCCATCTTGTTGGTGATGGTGCCGAGCACCAGCATCATGTCGCTCTGGCGGGGGCTGAAGCGCATGGCCTCCGCGCCGAAGCGGCTCATGTCGTACTTCGACGCCATCACGCTCATGAACTCGATGGCGCAGCAAGCGGTGCCGAAGGGCATGGGCCAGAGGCTGTTCTTGCGGCCCCAGTTGATCACCGCGTCGAGCCGGGTGGTCATCACCGCGTCGTTGACGTTCATCTCGGACATGTCAGCGCTCCCACTCGAAGGCGCCCTTGCCCCAGGCGTAGATGTAGCCCACCAGGAGGGTGGCCATGAAGCTGAGCATGGCCCCGAAGGTCCAGAGGGCATGCTTGAAGTTCACGGCCCAGGGAAGCAGGAAGGCGGCCTCCACGTCGAAGAGGATGAAGAGCATGGCGGTGAGGTAGAACTTCACGGAGTATTTGTGCCGCGCCCCGGTCTGGACGGGGGGCACGCCGCACTCGTAGGGCGTCAGCTTGGCGGCCTGGGGATTCCTGGGCTTGAGGACCGAGAGGAGCTTGCCCGACAACACGAGGATGGCCACGGCGGTGACGGCGGCGACCAGGAAGAGGATCAGGACGGGGAGGAAGAAGGAGACAGGGGTGTCCATGGGAGCGCTCGGGCGGAGGGATCCGCGAAGGTCCAGCTTAGCCGCCTTTGGGAGGCCTGGGCATGCCGAGATCGGACGCGGGGCCGGGGCGCTTCAGGTACAATCGGCCTTCCACCGTTCTGCCGGGAATCCCATGACCGACCTCAAGCCGCGCGTGAAAGCGATGATCATCGAGCGCCTCAAGCTGGAGGGCATGACGCCGGACCAGATCGAGGACCAGGCGCCCCTCTTCGGCGACGGCCTGGGCCTGGATTCCATTGACGCGCTGGAGCTGGTGCTGGGCATCGAGCAGGTCTTCGGCGTGAAGATCGAGGACGAGGCCGCCGGACTGAAGGCCTTCCGCTCGGTGGAGGCCCTCGCGGCCTACATTGCCGAGCACGGCCGGGGCTGACCGCGGCCCCATGCAGGATCCCGCCTGCCATCTGCCCCACCGCGCCCCCTTCCTGCTGGTGGACCGGGTGCTCGTGCGGGAGCCCGGGGTCCGGGTGGTGGCCGAGAAGCTGGTGGCCGGGGCCGGCGCGGTCCCGCCGCCCCTCCTCGTGGAGATGCTGGCCCAGGCTGCGGGGTTCCTGGAGGGCGAATCCCTCGCGGACCGCGCCGTCTTCCTGGCGGGCATCCCCGAGGCCCGCTTTGCCGCCCTGCCCGTCGCCGGGGACCGCCTGCTGCTGGAGGTGGCGCCGGAGGGCGCCTTCGGGGGATTCCAGAAGATCCGGGGGGCCGTCCGCAGGGGCGAGGAGGTGCTCTGCGACGCGTCCCTCCTGGTGAAGCGGCTGTGAGCGGCCCTCTCCTGCCGCACCGGGTGGTGGTCACGGGGCTGGGCCTCGTGTCCCCCCTCGCCCCCGGGCGGGAGGCGGCCTGGTCCGTCGTCCTGGAGGGGCGGGACGCCCTGGCGCCCCTGGCCCTGCCTGGCGAGCCCGTGCGCATGGCCGGCCGGA